>JAISXE010000101.1 GCA_031270615.1 Spirochaetia bacterium | reverse complement strand
GCGACAACTTGCTGGCCCTTGCATCGGGCAAAGAGGGAGACATGAACGCTATGACTGTCGCCTGGATGACGCTTGGGCGAATCTGGTCTGACCCGGTCGCAATGGTGTATGTTTCCCCCGACCGTTACACATCCGGGTTTTTGGAGCGTAACGGGTATTTTACCATAACGGCATTCCCGGACGAAGACCGGGAAAAACTGATGATACTCGGCACCCAGTCGGGACTGGTGGGCGACAAAATAAAGGATTCGGGGCTCACCGTTGAATACACGGAACTTGGCAATCCGGCATTTGCCGAAGGCCGCCTGATGATAGAGTGCCGCAAGATTTACAGCGAACAACTGGACAGCGCTCTTTTGGACGCGGCTATAAGAAAGAGCTATTACGAGGATTATAAACAGGCTGTTCACCGTTTGTATATTGGCTCAATTGTAAATGTTTGGGTCAAGGAGTGAAGCGGGGAATATATGGCCGATTCTGGGGCTGGCTCCTGAGGTTTTTGAAGCGCTTGCTGGATTCGCTGGTTATGCGCCATGGCCCGGTTGGCGCAAATGCGCAAGGGATTGCAGCGGAAATCCCGCAGGATTTGCATGGGCTGGTCGCAACCCTCCGGGTTGCTGCTCGCCCATGCGTCCCGGCTGGTCGCGATTTTGCAAAGCAAAATCGCTGCTCGCCATGCGTCCCGGCTGGTTGCGGTTTTCTAAAGGGCCGTACAAGCAGGCCGTGGGCACAGTCCCGTGTTGGTAAAGCAAAACGGCCTGCCGCCCATGCAAGCTGGCAAATCCGAGGAATTGCAGCGGAAAGCCCGGTCGCCGCGCAGCGGCGATGCGCCCAAATTCCGCTTCACAGTCTGCCGGAACGTTTGAGGCTGAGGTAGCGGTTTATGAGCGCGGGGGAGATTTCCTCGGGGGAGGTTTCCAGGGTGAGGAGGCCCAGATGTTCCCAGCCGGTGTAGAGGCGGCGGCGGGAGGCGAGATAGGAGAAGGCGGCGGCGGTTTCGAGGGTTTGTTCGGGGCCGCTGGGTTCGCGGTGGGCGATGCGGAGGGCGTCGGTTTCGCGGAAGCTGACGAGGAGGAGGAGGTGGCGTTTTTTGATGTGGGGGAGGATCCAGGAGAGGGATTCGCCGTCTTCTTCGCGGAAATTGCTTGCCAGGACGATGAGGCTGCGGCGGCGCAGGCGGGCGAGGGCGTTTTCGAGGGCGGAGAAGGGAGAGGAGGGGAGGGGGGAACTTTGCAGGTCGTAGAGGCCGTTCAGGATGCCGGTAAGGGCGCCGAGGCCTTTGCGCATGGGGAGCCAGCGTTCCTCGGTTCCGAAGGTGCCTACGGCTACGGAATCGCCGTGTTTCAGGGCGACCCAGGACAGGAGGAGGACGGCATTGAGGGCGCTGTCAAACTGGGTGTATTCCCCGTCCCTGCGGTTGAGCCGGTAGCCGGAATCAAGGAGGAAGAGCAGTTGCTGGTCCCGTTCTTCGCGGTATTCGCGGACGATGGGTTTCTGCCGGCGGCTTGTGGCGCGCCAGTCTATGGATCGGGCGGGGTCGCCGCTTTGGTACTCCCGCAGGCTTTCAAACTCAAGGCCTTGCCCCCGTTTGCGGATGTTTTTGATGCCGCTTTGTTCCGTCAGGCCGCGGATGTCCAGTCCGGCTTGGGAGCTGAGTTTTTTGAAGTCGGGATAGGTGCGGCCGCTTGTGCGGCAGGGGTGGAGGACTTTCAGCCGCCAGAAGCGCAGGGGCGATCCTAAGAGCAGGTGGAGGCCCCGGAACTCCCAGGGTCCGCGCCGCAGGGGAAGGACGGTGTATTCAAAGGCAAAGACGCCGGCGGCTACGAGTTTTTTGTCGGCGGCCGCGCTGAAGGCGGAGCAGCCCATGGAGTCGGGGTACAGGTCGAATATCCTTATCGAGGCGGGCTGGAAGCCTTTGCCGCTGGGGCTGATTTCCAGGGTGACTTTGCCGGTTTCGCCGAGGGCCTGGGCCGCGGAGACGCTGCGCCGCGCCTGGAGCCGGTCGGTGAGGAGGACAAGGTACAGGGCGTCCAGAACGATGAAGGGGAGGAGGGCGGCGGCGAATATGGTCCAGAGGACGCCTGCGGCGGGGAAAAAGTATGCGGCCGCGCCAAGAACGAGCCAGAGCAGGGCGGCGGCGCAGAGGGTGGGGCCGGGTTTCATGCCGCGCCTTATGCCTGCGGGGCCTGGGTGCGGGCGAGGATGTTTTCGACTATGCGCGTTTCCGGCAGGCCTTCAAGCTCGCTTTCCGCGGAGGGGGTAAGCCTGTGCGCGAGGACGGGGACCGCGAGGGCTTTTACGTCGTCGGGCAGCACGAAGCCGCGGCCTTCCATGAGGGCGCGGGCGCGGGCGCAGCGGATCAGGGCAAGGCTTCCGCGGGGGCCTGCGCCGGCTTGCAGGGCGGAAATGCCGCGGGTGGCGCCCACAAGGCGTACCGCGTAATCGATTACCGAGGGGTCAACCCGCAGGCCGCAGGCCAGTTTTTGTATGTCCATAAAGCCTTCCGGCGTTAGCACGGGGGATACGGCGCTGACGGAAAGCTCGGCCCCGGTTTCGCCGGAGAGCACGCGCCCTACCATTTCTTTTTCTTCTTCCGCGCAGGGATAGGCCAGGAGGGCTTTCATCAGGAAGCGGTCTTTCTGCGCGTCGGGCAGGGGGTAGGTTCCTTCGTGTTCAAAGGGGTTTTGGGTGGCAAGCACCATGAAGGGCCTCGGCAGGCTGTGGCTGGTTCCGTCAAGGCTTACTTGGAGTTCCTGCATGGCTTCAAAGAGCGCGGCTTGGGTTTTTGCCGGCGCGCGGTTTATTTCGTCGGCGATGAAGATGTTGGTGAAAACCGGGCCTTTGCGGGTTATGAAGTTCCCGCTGGCGGCTTCGAGCATGATGTTGCCGGTAATGTCCGAGGGCATGAGGTCCGGGGTGAACTGGACCCGTTTTGAGTCGCCTCCGATGGCGCGGGCCAGGGCGCGGACAAGGAGGGTTTTGCCTAGGCCCGGCACGCCTTCCAGAAGGAGGTGCCCTCCGGCGATAAGGGTGACAAGGGTATGGGCCACAAGGGTTTTTTGCCCGATGAAGGCTTTCGAGACTTCCTCCTGTATGCCCTGTATGCGCCGCGCGGCTGTTTCGATGCCGCGTTGTCCGTTCAGATCGTTTGGATTGTTTGGATCGTTCATATCGTGCATGTCGTTCATAAGCTCTCCCACAGTGTTTTGAGGATTTTTCTTTGTTTTATGAATTCCCGGAATTTCACTCCGCGCCGGGAGCTGAGGGCTTCGCGGATGGTTTTTTCGTCCATGCCGCAGAGCGGGGCAAGCAGGCCGGCGAGGGCCTCCGGGGTTTTGTCGCTTCCCAGCCGGGATTTGAGCCGGATTTCTTTTCTGTATGTGTCAAGGTAGCTGTCAAGCGCGCCGAATTTTTTCAGGAAGCTGCCTTCGGCCAGGAACCGTTCTTCCAGGGGGCGGCCCGGCCTTTCCTGGTCAATTTTTGGCCGCCCGAAGGCGGGAATGGCCGTCCAGAAGCCTGTTATAATCAGAACGAGCGCGGAGGCAATCACAAAGACGAGGCTGCCCCGCGCGGAGAAGGCCTCGTACATGGTGTCTTTCGCGATTCCAGCGCGGATAAAAACTATGCCCTCCCCGGCGCTGTCCTTCGCGCCGGTAAGCTCCCAGGCCAGGCGGGCGTTTTCCGCTTTTTTCAGGTTGCTCGACCGCATGAACAGGGGCTCGCCGCCCAGGGCGATTCCGCCCTGCCCCAGGGGGAGGGCGGCAAGCCGGATATGCCCGCCTGGGTCCTTGCGCAGCAGCATGCGCGGGCGGTTCGGGTTTTCCTTGATCGGTTTCAGGGTAAAGCGCCTGTCGAAATCGGGGAAACCCTCCTGCGGCTGCGGGTCCTTTGTTTCCGGGGCGGCTTGGGTCCTCAGGCCCAGTGTTTTCAAAAACTTTTGCGTGTTTGCGTTTTCCGGCGTCCGGGTGTCCCAATGCAGAAAAAGGAATCCGCCGTCCCGTATCCAGGAAAATATCGCGGCGGGCGTGTTTTCCGTCCAGTCGAGGGCGGAGGCCTGGACGCAGAAGACTTTCCGCTGGGCAAATACCGATTCATCGGATTTTTTTGTCACGGTCTGCACGGGGTGGCCTGTTTTTTCGAGCCAGCGTTCAAGGGCGAGATAGGCGTTCATCCGGGCTTTCCGGGAGGGGCCTTCCCAGACGGTTTCGGAGCGGATTTCGAAATATTCCAGGGCGGAGTAAACCCCCAGGGCCAGGAGCGCGCAGACGATGCTGAAGATGAGGGGTTTCTTATGCACCGGCTTTTTCCTCCCCCAGAAGGGAATGGCAGAAACCGAGGGCCTCTTCAAAGGCGCTTCCCGCAGGGGGTTTTCCCGCGTAGGCGCAATAAACCCAGTCCCGCACAAGCCGGGCAAAACCGCCGGAAACATCGCAGCCGGCTTTTTGCGCCAGGGCCAGGCAGTTGTACGCCGTCGCCCCGGGCGGGAAGTCCAATCCTTTTGAAACGCCGTAGGCCGCGCGGGCGGCGCGGAAGCACAGGGCCCAGGCTTCCCGCGTCCTGCCCTGGGCGTGCAGTTCCCGCGCCCCGCGCAGAAGCTCGCGCGGTTTTTCCGGGGAGGGCCGGGCCGCACCGTAAAATCTTCCGTTTTTTCCTGCGGCCCGTGTTTTTCCCATCCGGGAAAGCCGGTAGAGCGAGAAGGCCGCGAAACCGGCCAGGGAGGCGACAAGGACGAGTCTGAGGCCCCGGGCGAGAAGCTCTTTGGTTTTTTTCTTCCAGTCGGGCGGCAGCGTTATGGGTTCGCCGGGCGTTTCCCTGGGCATAGAGTCCTTTTTGCCGCGTATCTGCCAGGTTTCGCGCCATTGCCCAAAATCGGGGGAGGCAAAGACTTCTTCAAGTTCCTCCATCGGGATCGGGACCGGTGGGGCTTCCGGCGCGGGAGGCCCGTCTTCGGGGAAAACCGGGGCGGAAAAAACGCATACGAACAGGAGGACAGGCAGGATCCTGGACGCGGAATTCCGCGCCGCCGCGGAGGAGGCCGCTTTTTGCAGCAGCAGTTGGATGTCCCAGCCTTCCACTTCCGCGCGGCTTCTGATATACAGGCCAAAGCCCATGCACAGGTACAGGCCCTCCAGAAGCGCCAGATTCATCCCGTAGAGGGCCAGAAGAAACGGGGCGAAATGCTCAAGCAGTTCCGGCATTTCCATATACAGCGGGGGGCCGAACATCTGCCATAAGGAAAAACAGAAGGCCGTTTCGCCCGCAAAAACCACGGACTCCAGGGCAAGGCCGAAAACCGTGAGGAAAACGCAGAACCCAAGCCCCCCGCCTGCCAGGGAGGAGATCCTCTGCCGGTAGCTTCGCCGCAAATTCCTTCTTTCGGTTTTCGCCCTTTCCAGGACCCGCACCGCGAGCCGCGCCGCCCGCCAGGGGGAAAAGCGCCTCCACAAAAGATCGCCGAAAAGGCCAGCGAGGAGCGTCCGCCGCAGCCCCGAAAAAAGCCGCCCTGGGGACGAGCCGGGTTCAAAAAAGCGCACGGAAACGACGTGGAGGACGAGGCGGTCCCACAGGGGTTTGAGCCACCAGAGGGCCAGGCAGGGAACGAAAAGCGGGAGATCGCCGAAAAACCAGGGAAGCGAGGCAAGGGCCAGAATGGGGATGCCGGGAAAAAGGAAAAGAGGCGGGAAGTTCCGCCGCCACAGAAGGACGCCCGAATCGCAGGCCTCCCAGCCGCACCTGCGGCGCAGGACCAAGACGCCTGAGTTCACCGTTTTCCCCTGCCGCAGAAAACGAAATACGCGAAAAGCAAAACCCAGCCGGCCGCGCCCGCGGCATAGTGGACCGCAAAACCCAATTCATGGCGGGAGGACCAGAAGGCCTCGACGACCGCCGCGACAAAGAGCAGGCAGGAGCTTCCCGCGATGATGGGCAGGGCCGTCCTGCCCGCCTCCCGCAGGGAAGCCTGCCGCGAAAGCCCTTTGGTGACAAAGAGCCGGTAGCCCAGGATAAGGCCGGCCTGGGCGGACAGCACAATGGCACTCAGCTCGAAACTGCCGTGGCCGATGACAAACGAAAAAAACGTATGCGAAAAACCCTGGTTCACCAGGTGCGCCGCAGCCGCGCCCAGGAAAACGGCGTTGAAACATAAGGCGAGGAGGCTGCCGAAGCCGAGGAAGATGCCGCTGGCGAAGATGCGGAAGGCAATGGAAACGTTGTTGTAGATGTAGTAGCCGAACATGTCCGCATCGGAGCTTACGTCTCGGGGCGTCAGGAAATACACGTTTTCAGGGTCGTACATGGTTTGGAGGCTTTCGGCCTGCCCCTCGGAAAGCACGCTGTAGGCCAGATCGGGAAAGCGCAGGCAGGCCAGGGCAACGAACAGGGCGAGTCCGTAAAAAACAAGGTGGCAGGCGGCCAGGCCCTTCCATTGGGAACGCAGGGCGCGGGGAAAAGTCCTTAGAAAAAAATGCGCGCAGGAGGACGGCGACCAGCTTCTTTGCCCGTACAGAAGCTGGTTGCCCGCCAATACGAGGTTGTTCAGCCGCTCGATGATGAAGGGATCAAAGGCGTGCGCCCGCGCGGTGTTCAGGTCCTGGGTCAGTTCCCGGAAAGCGGCGGGGAACCAGGCCGCGTTCTGCCGCACCGCCTTTTTGCCGCCGGAACAAAGATGCTCCATCCTGCTCCAGAATTCCTGGCGGCGCGCGAGGAAGGCCTGCTGCGTCACGGGGCTTCCCCCGAAAACCTGCTCGCTATCCCCAGAAAATAGGCGGAGTCGCTTCCCGCCGGGGCGGAAGAAGCTTCCCCCCCGCGAAGCGCGGCGGCAAAATCGTGGGCGATTTCGTCCGCCCGGGCAGGGCCCAAAAGGGGATAGCGCCGGGCGAACATCAGAATGGCCTGTTTTTCTTCCGCCGAAAGGGGCCTCGGCGGGGCAAGGGGCGCCACGCCCGCAAGCCAGGAAAGCGAGGTCCGGGAAAAAGCCTCGTGCCGCGAGGTATACACAACCAGGGTATCCCCCGCCCAGTCGCCGATGCGGCGGAAGCCGTCGCTGAAACCGATGCACAGGAGGGCGATAAGATTCAAAAACAAAAAAACATCGGCAAAGCGCAGAAGATTCCGTAAAAACGAAGCCCCCGGCGTTACCGGGGAACCGTCCGGGCGCACGACACGGATCCCCAGAAGCCGTTTGCCGATGCTCTGTCCCCGGAAGCACAGCTCGAAAAAAACATGGTAAAACCAGTTCAGGGCAAAGGACATGAGCAGGAAGAACCAGTATCCTCCCACAATTCCCCCGTAGGCAAGCCACAGCATGATGAGGATGAGCGCCACCCATTGGACAAACGAATCAATGGCATAGGCGCAGCCGCGGATGAGGAAACCCGCGGGATACAAAACGAATTGGATGCCTTCCGGGGTTTGCACGCTGAAAGCGGAATCAAGGCCCTTCACATGAAAGCCGCCGAACTCAGCGCCGCGACGATTCCGATGATAACCATTACGGGAACCAGGGCGATGCTGACGATGGTAAGGATGCTCACAAATTTCCAGAAAGCCTTGTTGTTGCGCAGCGCCTCCTCCAAATCGAAATCAGCGTCCGTGCGCGTGTAGTCGCGGATTCTTGCCCCGGCCCGGTACAGAAAAAAGGCGGGAAAAAAGCCAAGCGCCGCTATGACGAGGTACAGAAAACCTCCCATCGCCCCGATGAAACCGGGGAAGTTGGCCATATCCCCGGCATCAAATTCGTGCAGTTGCATGAAGATGGCCGGCAGCAACATCATAAAACCGCCGACCAAAACCATGAAACCGCAGGAGATAAACCCCACGATCCCCATAAAACGCATCCAGCCGGAAGCCCCCTTCAGGTAATTCCGCATGGTCGGCGTAACCATGCCTGAACAGAGCATCGGCTTTACCGCGCTGACATCCGTTTCAGGGCTTTGGTACGGATTCATATCTGACATTGTTCCTCCTTAGCAGTTCTTCCTGCTATAACAAAACGGCATTAGGGTTGTTTAGAAACCCCGGTTTCTAAAATACTATTTTATTACCGGAGCCTGTTCCAAAACCCTGTTCAGGGGGGGAAGCCTCCCCCCACGCTCCAGCCCTGCGGTCTTCCGCTACCCCCTCTACGGGGGTTTGCCACCCCCGTAACGCCCCCGGATCGCCGCAGGGAGGAAACCCCCTGGGGTTTTGGGACAGTCTCACCGGATATCAAAATAATTAAGCCTGATGTAACGGCTTTTTGTGTCGGACTCGGTCCAGAACCTGCTTAAAGGAAAAAGGTCCCGCACCTTCTCGTAATACAAAAGGGATTTTTTCATGTCCCGCGCGGGGCCGTCCTGCTCGAACATCTTCGCGAGGGAAAAATACAGCCCGTCAAGGTCCTCAAGCTCCGTTTGATGATCGGCCACATACTTCTCAAGCTGCGCCAACGCCTCCCTTTGGCCTTCCCGGACCAGCCTTTGAAGCCTGCCCAGCTCGCTTTCCCCATCCTGGGAGCCAGCCGCCGGGGAAGGAAGAACCGGAGGCGGCGGGGAAGCCTGCGGCGGGGGGCCTGGCTGGGCCGGGGGCACGGCAGGGACCGGCGGCGCCGCTGGCGCCGCCGGCGCGGGAGGCTGCGGGGGCCGCGCCGCGGATTCAGGCGGGTTTACGGCAAGGTCAACCTCATTGTAACGCATGGTGTTAGCCGCAAGATCCTGCTGCTGGAACTTCAGGTTGTAATCGCCCTTTTCAAGAAGGGCAAAGGAGAACACCGTGTTCCCCTCCTCCATGACCTTTCCCACATAGCGGATTTTCCCCTCGGCGTCCGCAGTCGGCAAATAGATCCAGCCGATACCGGGCAGGGTAATGGTGACCGGGCTTCCCACAATGCCGGAAACGCGCCGCCTGGTCCCTGTCGTGATTGTCGCGGCCCCTGCGGAAGGCGGAAAATAATCGCCGCTCCCGGTACCGGCAGGGGCCGCCGGAGGCAGGGTTCCCGTTTTGTCCGGGCCGGGAGGCGTTTCCGGCCCCTTTTCGGGAACAGGCCCCGGCGGGGGTTCCCGCGAAGGCGCTGGGGCCGTGGCGGGAGGGGGAGGAACGGGAACCGGGCTTTGCGGCACAGGCGGCACGGGTTCCACAGGCGGCACGGGTTCTGTAGGAGGAACGCCGGCAATGCCCCCGTCCTCTTCCTGCTGGGGCGTGTCGGCCCAGGGGGATGGTTCGGGCAAAGGGAACGCGGCGGCCGGTGGCGCGGAAAGGCGCTCCCCGGAAACTTCAGGCACGGGTTCGGGTTCGGGAACAGGCTCAAGCATCTCTATCCGGCTTCTGTCCGCTTCGGGCGGCGGCAAGGCGGAATCCAGAATGCCCTCTGGAAGCGAAACGCAGGATCCCAGAAAAAGAGAAAGAATACCCAAAAAATTGAAAAGGCCCTTTGTCCCCCGGCAGACCACTCCCCCACGCTCCTCCCGTTTACGGAATTTTCCTGAATATGTCATCCAGCTTGCGCCGGTTTTGCCATTCAAGGACCCCGGCGGCAAGGCCCCGGGGGTCAACGAAAAATTCCTCCGAATCTTTTTCCGTCCAGGGTCTTTTTGGTTCGCGGAAATACCAGGGCCGAGGGGCAAGGAATCTTTCCACCTCGTCGGGCAAGGCAAAGTCATACACCGATATTTCGGCGGCAGGCGGCCCCTTTTCCGCCAGGGACGGAAGCTCCTGCGGCCCCGGCGCCTCATACAGAACAAACACCGAAAAAACAATCGAAAAAGCCAGCAGCGCCCCCGCCCCAAGACCGATGGCAAAAACTTTTTTCCTGCTCTTAAGCATTCTGTTTTTCAGTTTCTTCAGGTTCTTCAATTTCTTTCCCGGCTTCCTTCCCAGGTTCCTTCTCGGGGGGGCCGTCAGCCCGTATGGAAACGATTGTCGAAACCCCCGATTCCTGCATTGTAACACCCAACAGGGTCTTTGCGCCAGTCATGGTTTTCTTGTTGTGGGTGATGACGACGAACTGCGATTTTGTCCCGAATTCCATCAGCATGGCCACGAAGCGCCCCACATTGCTTTCGTCAAGGGCCGCGTCCATCTCGTCAAGAAGGCAGAAAGGCGAAGGCCGCACCATATAAGTCGCGAAAAGCAGGGCAACCGCCGTCAGGGAACGCTCCCCCCCGGACAGGAGGGCAATGCTCTCCAGGTTCTTCCCCGGAGGCTGGGCCAGAATCTCGATGCCGGACTCAAGCACCTTTTCGGAATCGCTCAGGCGGATTTCCGCCCTGCCCCCGCCGAACAGCCTGCGGAACATCAAGTGGAAGTTGCTGCGGATTTTCTGGAAGGTGGAAAGAAAAAGCGTGGTCGATTCGTCGCGGGCCTGCTGGGCCACCTGCTGAAGATACTCCTTTGCCTTTTTCGCGTCCTCCAACTGGTTTACAAGAAAATCGTAGCGCTCCTTGACAGCGGCGAACTGCTCCGGCGCCATGTAATTCACCACCGGCGCGAGTTTGCGCTCCTCCTCCCGCAGCTCCGCCAGCCTGTCGCGCAGCTCCTTGGCGGGCTTTGTGATCTCGTAGATGCGGCTCTCGAATTCCGTCAAATCGCGGGAATGGCGCTCCAGGAAGTTTTCGTATATGCTGCGTATCTCGATTGCGGTCGTGTTCAGATCAAGCTGGGTCTTGTCCACGCTTTCCTGGGTTTTCCCCAAATCCTCCATCCGGGCCTTCAGCTTTTTTTCCTTCGCGGCGTATTCTTCCTGCCGCTCCGAAATGGAAGCCTTCAGCCCCTCCAGCTCTTTGCGCGTTTTTTCCTCCGACTGCTCAAGCGCCTGGCGTTTGTGCCCGATCCCCTCCTTTTCCAGGTTGATATCGGCAATCCGCTGCCGCGAGCGGGAAATATCCTCCGCCGTTTCCCGCAGCAGCTTTTTCTGGGCCTCCTCTTCCTGCCGGAGCCTGGCGATATTCTCCTCCACCCCGGCGGCCTGGGCCCTCAGCCGCTCCCTGCCGAGCCTCAGCTCTTCAAGCGTTTTGCGGTATTCGTCAACCTTCTGGGAAAGGCTCGTGTTTTCCGCGCGCAGGCCCGCGATGGCCTGGCGGTTTTCCCGCACCTGGGCGCGGGCCTCGGCGATGCGCTCGTCGATCTCGCGCTTGCGGGTGATGATGCCCTGGGGGGCCAGGAACTCGTCGATGAAGGACGGCGACTGCTTTTTGAACAGCGCGAGCTTCTCGCCGAAAGCCCCGATTTTTTCGCGAAGCCCGCGCAGGGACTCAAGCGCGGCCCGCAGGAGTTTCTCGTATTCGGCGGCATCCCCCACGGCAAGCGCGTCCTCCAGGACCCGGCTCTTCCCCTCAAGCTGGATGCGCACCGCCTCCAGGGACGTATCCAGCTCCTCTTCCAGGCGGGACTTCTCCTGGGAGGAGTAGCCCGATTCCTTGAGCCGCCGGTCAAGCTCCTCCACGATGGTATCGGTGATCCCCCGCAAGTCGCCGCGCAGCGTCTCGTCCTGCTCTTCCAGCCGGTGGATCTCCCCCTCCAGGGCCTGGATCGCCTTCTGGTTTTCCAGCATACGCTCGCCGGAGGCCCGCACGGACTCCTCGAAGGCCGCGATATTCCCGTCGATCTCGGCAATGCGGGCCTTCGCCTCTTCCAAGGCCTTTTTCCCCTGCCCGGATTCCTGCAAAAGCCCCGCGATTTTTTCCTGGATGGATTTTTCCCGGGCCTCGTCCGCGGCGATCTTCGCCTCGAAATCCGAAAGCCGTTCCGCCAGCATGCGGTCCTGCCGTTCCAGGCTCTGTTTCTCCAAACCGAACTCGTAAATCCTGTTCTGGTTTTCGGAAAACCTCGACTCCATCGCGTTCACCGAATCAAGGTTTTTTTCCAGGAACTCGTTCAGCCCGTCGATTTCCTTTTTTATCCCGTCCCTGCGGGCGGTCTTCCCGGCCAGGGCGGTCTTTTTCTCCTCCTGCGCCTCAAGGAAACCCCGCAGGCGCAGCAGTTGGACATCGCGATCAAGCCCGAAACATTCCTCCCTCAATTCCCTGTGGCGCAAAGTCTTCTCGCACTGCACCTTCAGGGAATCGTGGCTGCGCTTGACCTCGGCGATAATGCCCTCCACCTGGCGCATGTTTTCCTCGGCCTTCTCCAGCTTGCGCTCCGCCTCCTGGCTCTTTACCCTGCACTTCGTGATAGCCGCGGCCTCCTCGAAAATCATCCGCCGCTCCTCCGGCTTATTCGACAGAATCTGGTCAATCTTCCCCTGCTCCATAATCGAATACGCCGATCTCCCAATGCCCGTATCGTAGAAAAGCTCCCGCACCTCCTTCAAGCGCACCAGGGTATCGTTGATATAGTATTCGCTCTCGCCGGAGCGGTACAGCCGCCGTTTTATCACCACCTCAGGAAAATCCATAGGCAGGAAACCCGACTCGTTGGCAAGGGTCAAAGCGACCTCCGCCACGTTCAAAGGCTTGCGCGTCTCCGTGCCATTAAAAATAACATCTTCCATCTTGTCCGCCCGAAGGCTCTTCGTCGCCTGCTCGCCCAAAACCCATTTTATGGCATCCACGACATTGCTCTTCCCGCAGCCGTTCGGACCCAGCAGCGCCGAAATCCCGTCCGCAAACTCGATACGGCTTCTATCCGCGAAAGATTTGAAACCAAACAATTCTAAACTTTTCAGAAACACGAAAAACCCCGTTTTTATCGAAATGAAATCTGACGGTAGCATACCGGAAGGAGGGGGCCGTGTAAAGGGGAGGACGAATGACTGTGGAGTTTAAAAAGTAAAAATGAGCCGTGAAGTGTGAAGAATATCTTTGGCGCGTTCCCGCCGAAGGCGGGAACCGGGCTTTCCGGGGCTGCGCTATCGCTCCGGCCCGGGATGCATGGGCGAGCAACGATTTTGCCTCGCAAAATCGTGACCAGCCCTGCGGGCGCGCTTTCAGCGCCCCCTCCAATCCCTCGCGCGCCCAGGGGCTGCCCCAAGCCATTGCGGGGGGCCTTTGCGTTTTCCGCCTTATTGCAAACGCAAACGCCCTGTTGCCCGTGTTTCCCGCAAGCGGCTTTCCTCTCCGGCCTTTAGGCCCAAAGCGCAAACAGGCTTGCCATGCGCAGCGGGTGGCATACCCCATTATTTTTTTATAAACAACGAAACAATCTTTTGCAAAATACTTTCATTTCGTTTTTCCACATAATTTCCAACAAAATAGTGGAGAAACCTTTTCGCCTCTTCATCTTGTTTTATTGGAATGACAACCTCATCCTCATCTTCATTTATATATTCCGAAACAACAAACTGTATATATAATTTTTCGGAAGCTGTTCATGTTGGATGGTTATTTCTTTTGACATCCAATTTTGGGAAGCCTTTTCCATTTCCATTTCCATTAAAAAATATGCTTTCCCATAATGCCCAATATCCCTATCGACATTTTGGCGTGGGAATGGAGCGTGGCGGAATGACCTGGCCATTGTGGAAGCCGAGCCGCCTACTGGCGGCGAAGCACAAACAGTCCGGTTATGTGTGGTTTTTTGTTTTTATTCAGTTACTACTTTTAATTTAAATTCTTTGGCTATCTCTGTAAAATCGCTATCCTTGTGTAATAAATACATTTTGCCAATAATTACATAGGAAGCTATTAAACAATCTATTGATTTGGAAGGCATGGTCCATACCCCGGAGCTTGCTCCGGTAAGTCCATCGGTTTGCGTAAAAAGGTTCGTGTCTGAAAGGGATCGGGGTATGAACCATGCCATAAAATCCAATTCC
>JAISXE010000193.1 GCA_031270615.1 Spirochaetia bacterium | reverse complement strand
AACTGGGGCAACATCATTGCTATCCGATATTCCATAATATTTTTACCCTCATTTCCATGGTAGAAATATTATTACTCATTTCCCCTAAAAAGTCAAGTTATTTATTGACAGTTCCTAAGAGAATTGCTGTCTTTTAATGGTGCGGGTATTTATGCCATTTACTATAAAGGCGATTTCCCGCTTTACAAAAAGATAAGCGAAAAGAACAAGAAAAATTTTGTCCAGCCCATTTACGCGGGAAAGGCAATACCCGAAGGCGGTCGCAAAGGTGGCTTTGGTTTAGATGTGCCTGTCGGTGAGTGTCTTTATAAACGGCTCAATGAACACAGACAGTCCATTGAAGTGGCGGAAAATTTAAATATTGATGATTTTTTTTGCCGTTTTTTGGTTGTCGATGACATTTGGATTCCATTGGGTGAATCGTTGCTCATTGAGAAAACGAAACCTTTATGGAATGTTGTGGTTGACGGTTTTGGCAACCATGACCCTGGCAGTGGTCGTTATAACCAGCAAGTCTCATTTTGGGATACAATACATCCCGGCAGGCAATGGGCAAAAAAATTAAAGCCGGGAAAATCAAAAGAAGAAATCGTAAAACTTATAACCGATTCTTTCCGATGAGGGAACGCGCAAAAGAAGTTGCCCTAAAATAATGTCCGCCATAAAAAGCAAAAACACAAAGCCGGAATTTTTTTCCGTAAAGCATTGTGGAAATGGGGTATCAGTGACTGACACCCGTATCAATAAAAAAGAATATTACATAATTATTCAGCCGCTGCCCCCAGGTCATTGCGAGGGGCCTTACCGGCTTTTTTGTTGTTACAGGTGGCAGCCCCGAAGCAATCCAGCCTGATCCAGGCGGCGGTGGATTGTCGCCCTCATCATCGTCATCACTGCCGCCTGAGAGGTTGCAGCCGCCCAGGAGCAGGCCGCCAAGGACGGCGGCGCAGAGTAAAAGTTTTTTCATAGATATTCCCTCCTTGTCGATGGAATACGGGAAACCGGCTGTTGGCGCGCTGGCGCAAAGGCCGGAAAAAACCTATACTAAAAATAACCTGCTCCAAACCTGCAAACGGATAACATCCGCTGAACCTGGGGGTTCCGGTTTGGTAGCGGGGTTCTTCTTTGCGGGATGGGGGAGAGGTGGTTTTAGAGCATGGGGGCGCGCATGATTCCTAGTATCCCGATGGTATTTTTTGGGGAAGGCTGCAACGAAGCCTGAAACAAAAACCGGCGGGGCTTGGCGGCATGGGCGACCAGCCCTGTTTGTGTATGGGCGGCTGAAATAGTAACAGAAATTTTTCTGTCGGGGTGGTCCGTGGCGTCCGTGGTTTGGTTTTTCTTGCTTCTTCTGCGCAAGGGATTGCAGCGGAAATCCCGCAGCCCGCGGCAGGCGGGCGAGGAATTGCAGCGGAAAGCCCGGTTTTTTTTCGGCTGCGGCCGAAAAAAAATGCGCCCTGAAAAAGCAATCGCACCCTGGGCGCTTGACTATTCCGGCTTTCGTGTGCTAAGGTGTGCGAATCTCAATTTTTAAGGAAGTGAAATTCTTATGGATGTTATTAACGGGATGTTCCCGCTTCTTGCGGCTTCGGGGTCCGGCGGCGGTGCCGGTTCGGGCGGCGGCCAAATGGTTTCCATGTTCGTTACCTTCGGGCTTGTTTTCGTGGTTATGTATTTCCTTATCATCCGGCCCCAGTCAAAGCGCCAAAAGCAGGCCAAGGCCATGCTGGCGGCTCTGAAAAAGGGAGACCGGGTCGCGACTATCGGAGGAATCCGCGGTATCGTCCATTCGATCAAGGACGATGCGGTTGTCGTCAAGGTTGACGACAATACAAAGATCGAATTTTCCAAATCCGCCGTGGCAACCGTGCTGAACGCGGCAAGGCCCGAAGCGGAAACCCAGGGTGCTTCCGCGGAAATAAAAGGATGATTTTTTCCCCGAGATTGGAGTGAAAGCGGCATGAGTAAACGAATACGATTTCTTCTTGTGCTTGCCCTTGTGGGCATAGGTGTGTATTTTATCTACCCCTCGGTCCGGTGGTATTTTTTTGTGCCGGAACCGATGAAAAAACTTGCGGGGCAGCCCCGCGAGCAGGTCCGCGATTACGCGCGGGGCCGGGCGCAGGGGGACTGGACGAGACTGAGCGATTTGGGCCGCACGGCGCCCGAGGCCGATGTTCCCGCGGATCTGGCTTTCCTTGTTGAAAAGGCGGAAAGCAATCTGCGCCGCGCGAAAAAGGATGTTCCGGCAAAATGGACGGTGAGGGATATTTCCCAGGCCATGCCGAGGCGCAGCGAGGTTTTTGCCGAGATAGAAAACCATTACCACGGCGAGATTATGGATCTGAAGGACCTCCGCTCCCGCGCCATCCAACTGGGGCTGGACCTGTCCGGGGGCCTGTCGGTTACTCTTGAGGCCGACATAGACTCCCTGGAAACGCGGCTTGGGCATTCCCCGGACTCTTTGGAAAGGGACGACGCCGTCAAGCGGGCGCTGGAGATCATCACCAACAGGATCGACCAGTTTGGCACGAGCGAGCCTCAGATCCGGCGCGGCGGCGCGGAAACGATTCTTATCGAGATTCCCGGCGATCCCGACCCGGAACGGGCTAAGTCCTTCCTTATGGGAAAGGGCAGCCTGAACTTCCACATTGTCGATGAAGAGGCCACGTCCAAACTGATTGATTTCCAGCGGCAGAACCCGGGATACTCTCCGGACAATCCTGTCTTTGCAGTCGATTTTATCCCTGCGGGCTCGGTGATACGCGGGTATTACCAGCGCGATGCCTATGGCATAGACCAGCTTGTGCGCTATATCGTTATTTTTGAGGATTACCATGTTGACGGCCTTTCGGGCGAGCATATCCGCAGCGCCCAGGTTTCGCGGGACCCCACCAACAACCGGCCGACGGTAAACTTTGTGCTGGACTCCGAGGGCGGGGAGCTTTTTTACAACCTGACGGACAAATACAGGGAAAAGAGCCTTGCCATCGTTATGGATGATCGGGTGAAGGCCTACGCCCAGATACAGTCGGCCATCCGGGAATCCGTCCAGATTACCGGGTTCAACCAGGAGGAGGCCCAGAACCTTGCTTTGGTTTTGCGGACGGCGGCCCTTCCCGTGAACCTGACTATCGCCAACCAGCAGGCGGTCGGCCCCACTATGGGGCGCGATGCCATCGACAAGGCCCTGAACGCGAGCCTTTTGGGCTTTCTGCTTGTGGTGGCCTTCATGCTGGTCTGTTACAAGGGCGCGGGAATCAACGCGGATATCGCGCTTTTTCTGAATGTGTTTTTTATGGTTGCCACGCTTTCGGTTTTCAATTTTACCCTTACCCTTACCAGCATAGCGGGTATCGTTCTTACGGTGGGTATGGCGGTGGACGCCAATGTGATCATCTTTGAACGCATCAAGGAGGAATACCACCTGGGCAAGTCCGCAAAGGCGTCGATTGAGGCGGGTTTTTCCAAGGCCTTTTGGGCCATCATGGATTCCAATATTACAACGCTTATCGCGGCGATTTTTCTTTCCCAACTGGGAAAGGGTCCCATTCAGGGTTTTGCCATTACCCTGTCGATTGGCATTATCACGTCGATGTTTACGGCGATTTTCGTGTCGCGGCTGATTTTTGATTTTCGGACTGATGTTATGGGGATGACAAAGCTGAGTATAAGCTGGCGGAGGCTTCAGGGATGAGGGTTTTTCAGTTTCTTAAATACGGGAAGTTGACGATTGTTTTGTCCGCTCTGTGTATCATCGCGGGCATTGCCACGACAGTCGCGCGGGGCGGTTACAATCTTGGTCTTGATTTTCAGGCGGGTTTGAGCCAGGACGTGCGCATTGAGGGGGTGGACGCCCCTATCGACCAGGTGCGCGCGACCCTTGAGGGGATTGAGGGCGTGCAGATCCAGGAGGCCGCCGCGGACCAGGAATACATCATCAAGGTAAAGCAGCAGGGGAGCGAAAACAGCACGACCTTCCAGGAGGATATGCGGTCCCGGATTCTGAAGGCCCTGTCGGCGGAATTCGGCGCTTCGGCGGTGAGGGATCTGCAGTCCGAATATGTGGGGCCGCGTTTTTCTTCCGACCTCGCGTCCCAGACGGTTCTTTTGACGGTTTTTGCCCTGCTCCTGATCCTGCTGTACTGCTGGTTCCGGTTCAAACTGAGCTACGCCGTCGCGGCCATTGCCGCCACCATCCATGATACGCTGTTTATGGTCGGCGTTATCGGGGCTTTCCAGTTTGAGGTCTCAACGGCGACGGTTGCCGCGATTCTGACGATTATTGGGTACTCCCTGAACGACACCATCGTCATTTTCGACCGCATCCGCGAAAACTCGTTGCTTCTGCGGGAAAATTCTTTTTCCCTCATTGTCAATACGAGCACCACCCAATCGATGAGCAGGACTATCTACACCTCGGTTACGACGTTGCTCGCGATTATCGCTCTGTATATTTTCGGTTCCGGCGATGTCAAGCAGTTCGCGCTGAATATGATTATCGGCGTTGTTGTGGGCACATACTCCTCGCTGTTCATAGCCTGTCCGGTCCTGTGCGGCTGGCGGGGCGCTGCCGAGCGCAGGCGGCGGAAGAAGGAATCCGGGAAAATGGGGATCCCGGCTGCCAGGGCCGAAAAACCCGTGGAAGCCGCGCCGGAGGCACATCCCGTTCCCGGGGCGGAAGCGGCCACCCCGGGCGAGGCAGACGCCGAAACCCCGGCTGCCGGGAAATCGTTTTTTTCCCGCAAGATGTCGCGGGAAGAGCGCAGGCGCAAGGAAAAGCGGAACCACTGACCGGGCGCGGACGAGACGGACGGCACGGACAAGGGAAATAAAGGGGTGAAGCACAGGGGAATTTTCTTTTTTTGTCTGTGTTTTCCGCGAGGGCAGTGGTTTTCTTTTTTTGGCCCGCTTCTCTTGCGAGGCCAGTGATCGCATTCTTTTTTTTAGGTTTTGTCGGAGGCGTACCTGTCGTGGAGTATCTGCCGCAGATCCATGGCGGATGAAAGCTGGAAGACTTCGTAGGGTGTTTTTTCCGACAGGGTTTTTTCCAGGCCCGGCATGTCGGTATATTCATAGGGAATGGTTATGACCCTGTCCTTTCCCCTGTGGTACAGAAAGATAAAGGGCCGCCCCCGTTCCAACAGGCATTTTCCTGAAAGGGTTATCTCCGTCCAGGGAAAGATTTCTTCCTGGTTCGGCAGGTGGATGACCGCGTCGGTTTCGCCGGTTACGATTTTTGTTTTCAGGTAGGGCCGCGCGAAACGGAAAAGCCGGTAATCAATGAAAAAGGATGCAGCCAGGACAATCCCGCCCATTACCTGGGACAGGTGCGGGTAAAACGCGAGTCCGCCCAGGGGAAGGGCTGCCAGAAGAAAATAAAACAGCAAAAGCCGCGGATTGGACCGCCAGGTTATTGTGTGTGTCATGCCAGGTAGTATACAGAATTTTTTCCTGTTGTTCTATACAGCCGCGGCCACCATGCCGCATGGGCGACTGGGCGGAGCGCGTGACTAGCCCGGCAACAGGGCGAGAGGCCTTAAAAGGTTTTTTGTGCGGGGAAAAGCCGAAAGGCCGGCAACCACCGGCAAGAAGCCGGAAATTTCGTAACTATTCAGATAGAGGCAAGGAAGGTTGGTAGTACGGACACGCAGGGCCTGGCAGCGGAAAAAACGCTTGCTCTAGGCGCGCAGACGCGAAGCCGCTTGCATTTTTTCCGCAGCCA
>JAISXE010000341.1 GCA_031270615.1 Spirochaetia bacterium | reverse complement strand
GCTCCAATCTTTTGGCTGCGCCAAAAGGATTTCCGCTTCTATCCCTTGTGCCCCACGGGATTTTTGCGCTTCGCGCAATTTTATTTCGTATAGTAATAGTAAATGACGTTGCCCTGTGGTTCGTTCCAGGGCAACAGCACTTACTTTTTTTTCGGTCATATTGGTCGGCTTGGCACATTTTTTGCGCGGGAGCGCCAAAAAGGCGCACATATTTTCTTAACTTGTTGACATTGGTCTTTTTCGTCTTTCTGCTCAAAAACCACCTCGTATAACTCATCTTTTTTACATAGTATATATATTTTCTTTGTCAATAATAATTGCCGCGGCAATGTCTTATTCGCCGTAAGTAGGGAAATAGTGTCAGCCGCTTTTTTTCGTCACCTCTTTTCACTTGCATTCAAATCTAATTCACGGCCTGCTTGGCCCATGGGCCGTTCCGGCCTATGCTGCGTCAGCCATTTGCTCACGCAGCAAATGGCTGACGTACTACTTGAGTTACCGCTTGCCCTAAATTAAAAAAGGCGTATAATATATGTAATATATCAGGTGGCGTAGTATGAAATTCCTGTTTCGTCAATTCTCATGCGTGGCCGTGTTCGCGTGTCTTTTTACCGTTTTTGCCCAGGAGATCCATGCGGCTCCTCCGGCGCGGACGGAGACTCCCGGAGGATCCAAGGTCTACTTTACGGCGGACATCAGCGCCAAAGGGCTTCTCGCGGCTTTTGACAGGCTGAACGTTCCTGTTTCCGGCAAGGTGGCCATCAAGCTGCACATGGGCGAGGATGGCAACGCCAACTACCTGCGGCCCGAACTTCTGCGCGATCTGGTAACACGCGTGAAGGGCAGTTTTGTGGACAATAACACCCTCTACGGCGGCAAACGCGGCGCCACGGCGGGGCATCTTGCTGTTGCCAAAGACCACGGTTTTACCTACGCGCCCGTGGACATTCTTGACGCGGACGGCGAAATCCGGCTGCCGCTGAACGGCGGCAACAGATTAAAGGAGATTATCGTTGGATCGCACATTGTGAATTACGACTGGATTATTTCGGTGGCCCACTTTAAGGGGCATTCCATGGCGGGCTTCGGCGGGGCTTTTAAAAACATGGCCGTGGGCATCGCCTCGCCCGCGGGAAAGCGGGCCATACATTCCGATGGGCCGAACGCGGGGACCTGGTCTTCCCGCGGCGAAACTTTTTTGGAAAAGGTCGTGGAGTATAACAAGGGTTTGATTGACTCCATGGGCGGCAAGGTGCTGTACATCAATGTGCTGAACAACCTTTCGGTTGACTGCGATTGTGACGGACACGCGGCGAAACCCGAAATGAAGGACATAGGAATACTGGCTTCCACGGATCCGGTTGCCCTGGAAAAGGCGAGCCTGGATATGATTTACGCCGCCCCGGAAAAAGAGAGGGCCCATCTTATTGACCGCATAGAGAGCAGGAACGGAATCCACCAGATTCTTTATGCGGAGAAGCTGGGGCTGGGAAGCCGGAACTACGAGCTTTTCAGGTTCTGAAAAAGACGAGCGCCTGCCCTCTTGCAGCAATTCTCAGTTTAAAAAAGCATCTTCCAAATCTGGAAAATCTCAAAATTGTAATGAAGAACCTCGGAACAAGCTTCCGAGGTATCTTCGTTTGGCAAGGAATTGGATTTTATGGCATGGTTCATCAGCCCCAAAGAGGCTGATGAACCATGCCTTCCAAATCAATTTTGAGATTTTCTACCCCCGGTAACCTTTAAAAAAGCAGACTGTATTAGTCTCATAGCGCCTGTTTGGGAATGGTACGGGTGTCTGCGGGAAAAAACGGGGAGGCCCCACCGGGGGGGAACCCGTTTTTTCCCGCAGACAGATCCCGTTCAGTTGATGGTTTAGCCCCGCTATGAGCCTAAACTGAGAATTGCTGGTCCTCTTGCCGGACACTTTACATTTTTTTCCGGATGTGGTAGGGTGTACATTATCTTTAGTTTGAGGTGGAACTTGGTATGGCCAGACGATGTGATATTTGCGGAAAGGGTACAATAAGCGGGAACAATATCAGCCATTCAAAGAACGCGCTGCGGCGGGTGTGGAAGCCGAATCTTGTCAAGGTAAAGACTACGGTGGGCAGGACACGGAAGACTTTGAAGGTGTGTACCCGCTGTTTGAAGAGCGGCAAGGTGGTAAAGAACTAACGCGGGCCGCGCCCGCACTCAACAGGTTAAGAAATTTTGTCCGTGGATTAACGCAGATTTAAGAGGGATTTTCGTATAAATGTCCGCGGTAATCCGCGGACTCCTGGTTTCGTCTCTGCGTAACTTGTTGACGGTGTCATTTTCTCTTTCCTTCTTTGACTTCACAGTTAGTTCCTCTTATCCATTCAATTTAGCCTAATCAATTTATTAGAGGCTCACTTTCAGGCCGTCGTATGAGGGGGCCGTCCCTGGGGGCAGCTCCTTTTTTATCGTTTCGTGGTCGATGTCGTGGCAGAAGTGTGTGAGGTACGCCTGCCGGGGGCCAATGCGCCGTATTTCCGCGAGGGCTTCCTCTATGCAAAAGTGGGTGGGATGGGGCCGGCTGCGCAGCGCGCCGAGAATCAGAACGCGAAGGTTTTCCAGAAGGGGTCGTGAGGCATCGGGGATATGGCTGCAATCGGTGAGGTAGGCCATGTCGCCTATTCTGTAACCGTAGATGGTGAGACTGCCGTGTTTTATGGGGATGGGCGTAACGGGGACGCCGCAGGCGGTAAAAACCGGCCTGGCGGCCGGATACATGCGCAGGCGGGGGATTCCTCCTCCCTGTTGGCGCGGCGGGCGAAAGATGTAATCAAAGCGGTGTTTTATTTCGCGCAGGATCCCCGGGGAGCCGTACACGGGAATGGGACCGCGGTAACAAAAGATGCGAAGATCGTCTATGCCGTGTACATGGTCGGCGTGGGCATGGGTGTAGAGTACGGCGTCGATGGTTTTTATTCCTTCGCGGATCGCCTGCAGGCGCAGTTCCGTGGCGGTATCAATCAGAATGAGGCGCCCCGCTTCTTCCACGAGGAGGGATGCTCTGGTGCGTTTGTTGCGGCTGTCCGGGGAGAGACACACGGGGCAGGCGCAGCCGGCCACAGGGATGCCGTGGGACGTGCCTGTTCCCAGAAAGGTCACCGTCATCCTATATTTGTACCGGAAGGGCCGCCGCCGCGGGAGACGCCTGCCCGGAGTTCATTTTGTAGAGCGCCCGCGATATTTCAAAGGAATGGTCGCCCACATGTTCAATGTGGCGCAGAATATCGATAAACAGTATTTCGGTTTTGACGTGGGCGCCCCCGGTTTTAAGCCTTTTCCGCGAGGCTTTGCGCAGAATATCCCGCGTATTGTCAATGGCGTTTTCCAGAGCCTCGGCCTCTAAAAGCTGGTCGGTGGCCATGCGGACGCCCAGGTGTTCCTTGTTGAAGGTGAGGAATTTTTTTACGAGTTCCGCGTAGGTTTTGATTTCTTCCGCGCCCTGCTTGTCGAAGTCGATTTCCTTGCCGGCTTTGAGGACCGCGCAGGCGGTGAGTTTTTTGCAGCAGTCGCCTATACTCGCGGTTTCGTTGCAGATGCGGATAAGCTGGTTGAGCCTTTCCAGGTTGCGGGTGGAAATGTTCTCCCGCGAGCAGTGTACAAGGAACTGGGATATTTCTTCGTGCATGACGGCAAGCTGTTCTTCGCTGGCATCAACGGCCTGCGCCAGGGCGAGGGTCTTTTTGGCGGACGAAAGAACCGCTTCGGCCGCTCCGGGGAATATGGCTTCCAGAAGTTCGGCCATTTTTCTGATTTCCGTTTCCGCCTTCAGGATATTGATTTCCGGAGCCTGCCGTGGCCCCGCCTGGGTATAGACAAGCCGGTAGCGCGCGGCCTCTTCGTTTTTCCGTGGTTTAACGAGAAAGGCCACCAGCCTGGCAAAGGGGCCGATAAAAGGCAGAAACGCGGTCGTGTTTATGATGTTGAACATGGTATGGAAAAGGGCAAGCCGCGCGGGAATGAGGGAGGCATCCGTAGAGGCGCCGGGAATGATGGACTCGATCATGGCAATAAAAGGAGTAAAGAAGACGGCCATCCAGACAACCCCGATGACGTTAAAAAGCGTATGCGCCCGCGCGGCACGGCGCGCGGTTACATTGGCGCCCAGCGAGGCGAGGTAGGCGGTTATGGTGGTGCCGATGTTCTCCCCCAGGACCAGGCACGCGGCGACAGGAAAATCTATCCAGCCGTAGTACGCCATGGTAAGGGTAACGGCCATCGCCGCGCTGGAAGCCTGCACAATCATGGTAACAATGGTTCCCACAAGGACAAAGATAACAAAGGTGGCAAAGCCCAGGCCGGTGTAGCCGCGCAGGAACTCCAGGGCTTCTGGGTTGCCGCTGATGTCGGGAACCGAGTCCTTCATCAGGGAAAGCCCCAGAAAGAGCAGGCCAAAACCCAAAAGTATTTCGCCGGCGTTCTGTTTTCCCCATTTCGCGATAAAAAGCAGGGGCGTAGCAAGGGCTATGGCAGGCAGGGCAAACGTAGCGATATCGAGCCTGAACCCTATAAGGGCGATAATCCAGCCCGTAAGCGTGGTACCGATGTTCGCTCCGAGGATAACGCCTATGGCCTGCGTAAGGTTAAAAAGGCCCGCATTGACAAGGCTTACTACCATAACGGTGGTCGCGCTTGAGGACTGGATCGCCGCGGTAACAAAAAAACCGGTGATAACCGCGGTAAAACGGTTTATCGTCATAAAGTCGAGAACGCTTTTCATCCTGTTGCCGGCGGCTTTTTGGATGCCCTCGGTCATCAGCTTCATTCCGTAGAGGAACATCCCAAGCGCGCCCAGAATCTGGAGTATGCGTAGAACCATGAACCTGAATATACCAAAAACATGTGGTTAAGGTAAGTGGGGAGTTTGGGCGCGTTTTTGGTTCGGGGATTTGCACGGCAAATCCCCGAACCAAAAACCGGGCTTTCCGCTGCAACTCCTCGCGCTGCCGCGCTGCGGGGTTTCCGCTGCAATCCCTCGCGCACCCAGGGGCTTACCGGCCTGCGTTGTTTCCAGGGCGCCGGAATCGCTCCCGCGATTCCGGGAATTACGGCAGGTCCGCGCTGGACGAGGGGGGCAGGCCGCCGTCGTCATCGCCGCCGCCGAATGCCTTCTGTGCATGCAGGGCCGCATACGGGGCTGCGGCTTCGAGCCGGACATGGGCAGGGGCGACAGCCTTGTCGCCTGCGGGCCGGCCGGGGCGCTTGGAATGGCGCATAACGGATCGGGCGCGGGAACCTCGCGGAACCACTGAACCACTGACCACACACGCCGAAATAAACGCACGCCCATCAGGGCGTGTCTTTGCCCACCCGGCAACAGGGCGAGAGGCCCAAAAACGGTTCTGTCGTATATAAAGGCGACAGGCCGA
>JAISXE010000336.1 GCA_031270615.1 Spirochaetia bacterium | reverse complement strand
CCCAATAAAACCGCATGCGGACAGCCAAGAGTCCGTATTTTCGGCGCGGTCTGTGGTTTCTCTATATTCTGGCGCATAGGGAAAAAGCATAGGGCCAGCCGTGGGCCGCGCAAGGGGCTGGTCACGATTTTCAAAGCAAAATCGTTGCTCGCCCATGCGCAAGGGATTGAAGCGGAAATCCTTTTGGCTTTAGCCAAAAGATTGCAGCAGTGGAACGCGAAGAGCGTTCCACACCCCGGTTTTTTGCCGCCCCCGGGGCGGCAAAAAATGCGCCCAAATTCCGAAGGGGACGGCAACCAAGCCCTTACAATAGCAGGGCGGGCAACAAAAGGGAAATCGAGGGGATATAGGTAATAAGCAGAAGGACAATAACCATGACGATAAGCGGTTTGATTATCGCCCGGGAGACTTCTTCCAAAGAAATCTTGGCTATGCCGCAGGCAACGAACAGGTTGACGCCCACCGGCGGCGTGATAAAACCGATGGCCAAATTGACAATCATGATGATGCCGAAGTGTATGGGGTCAACGCCGACTCTTGTTACCACCGGCAGAAGAATCGGCGCCAAAATCAAAATCGCGGCAAGGGTTTCCATAAAACATCCCACGATGAGGAGCAGGATATTGATAAGCATCAGAATGACAAACCTGCTGTCGGTAAACGAGACGATCATATTGGCAAGATGCGCCGGGACCTGTTCCCTGGTCAGGATCCTGCCGAAGGCGGTTGCGGCGCCGAGAATAATCATGGCGGTGGCGGTGATAAGGCCGGCCTGCCGGAAAATATCGTAGATTTCCCTGACTTTGATGTCGCGGTAAACAACCACCCCTACGAGCAGGCCATAGGCCACGGCAACCACCGCCGCCTCTGTCGGAGTAAAGATGCCGCCATAAATACCTCCCAAAATGATAATGGGCACCAGCAGGGACCACTTGGAATCCCAGACAATCTTTGCTTTTTCGGCGACGGTATAGCGCCTGTCCTCGCCGACATATCCGTTTTTCCTTGATATGCTGTAATTAATTACCATAAGCGCAAAACCTATCAGCAGGCCGGGCAAAACCCCCGCGATAAACATGGTGGAAATGGATGTGCCCACCGCCACGCTGTAGACGACCATCGGTATGCTGGGCGGGATAATGACGCCGATGCTCCCCGCGGCGGAGACGATGGCCCCGGCGTAGCCTTTGGCATAACCTTTGTCCACCATGGAGGGTATCATCAGGCTGCCGATAGCCGCCACGGTAGCGGGGCCGGAACCGGAAATAGCCGCGAAAAACATGCACGTCGCCACGGTGACAAGCCCGTAGCCCCCGGTAAAGCGCCCGAACAGGGCGCGGGCCGTATCCAAAAGGCGGCGGGAAATTCCCCCGCGGCCCATGATTTCTCCGGCCAGAATAAAAAAAGGAACCGCCATGAGGGGAAACGAATCAATCGAGGTAACGAGATTCCGTGTAAGCAGGCTTATGTTGATGGTCGGGCTGGCAATAATCGCAGCCAGCGAGGCAACGCCCAGCGCCGCGCCGATGGGGACGTTAATTGCAAGACAGATAACAAATGTAACAAACAATGCAGGCGTTGCCATATTATACCTCTTTCTTTATAGATTTCAAATTCCTGATGGCTTCCACGATGTTTTGGACAAGCCGGATAAGCACCATGGCGTAGCTGATCGGTAAAAGCGCGTAGATAATGCCCATTTGTATTTCAAGGGCGGGAGAAGTCTGGTTCAACACGAAAATTGTCCCTGCGGTTTCAAGGCCGTAGTACACAATGACCACGGCAAATACCAAAAAAACCACGTCTGAAAGTATCCTGATTATCGCTTTCGTTTTTGCAGGCAACCAGCTTGTGAAAACTTCCACGCAAATATGCTTTTTCATTTTAACGCCGTAGCTGATGCCCATATTGACCAGAAGGATGAATAGGTAGCGGGCAAGTTCCTCCGACCAGGAAAGGGAATTCTGCATGACATAGCGCATAAAGACTTGCAGGAAGATGATTACCGACATGCATGCAAGGGAAAAAACCACGCACGCTTCCTCAACGCGGGCATTCAGGAATTTTAATGCTTTCACGGCGACACCTCACTTTGATGGCGGAACCGGCGTTCCACGCCGGTTCCGGTTGGCGAATTCAAGATTCGCCCATTTTTATTTGAAGAAAAGATTGCACAGGGTATCGTTGGCAACCTTCTTCCTGATTGCCGCGTAAACAGGGCCCATCTTATCCTGAAAGGCCTGAAGTTCGGCACTGCCGAGTTCAATGAATTTCACGGTTTTTTCCATCTGGCCGCGGGCTTTCAGCTCGTTTTCCGCGGCGACTTTGCGGTTGACCGCCGTTCCCTCGGCAATGCCCTTATCGAGAAGCGTCTTCTGTTCGGAGGTGAGCTTATTGTAAAAATCCAGATTCGCAAGCAAAACCACGGGGGAATACAGGTGCCGGGTAGTCATCAGGTGCGATTGCACTTCATGCAGCTTGTTCATGTAGATAAACTCGATGGGGTTTTCCTGGGCGTCAACGGTTTTCTGCTGCAAGGCGGTAAAAAGTTCGCCGAACGCCATGGGGGTCGGGTTCGCGCCCAGGGAGGACCAGGTAAGAATCTGGATTTCGCTTTCCATGACCCTGACTTTTACCCCCCGCAAATCGGCGGGGCTGCGAACCGCCTTGTTCGCGGTAAGGTTGCGGAAACCGTTTTCCATATAGCCCAGGCCCTTGAGTCTCGCCGCGTCAAGATACGACAGGAGTTTTTTCCCGCCATCGCCGTCCAGGGACTTGTAGACGTCTTCCCGCGTCTTGAACAGGAAAGGCGCGTCCAGAACAAAGAATTCCTTCACAAAAGAACCCAGCACGGAGGGGGCGGTATGCCCCAGTTGGATGTCGCCGATCTGCGTCGCCTCCGTTACTTCGCGGTCGCCGCCCATTTGCTGGGCTGGATGTATTTCCAGCTTCATCGCGCCCTGCGAACCGCTTTCAATAATTTCCTTGACTTTCAGCCACCCCAAATGGGTGCAGTGGTCTTCCGGCGCGCCGTGGGCCAGCGTGATAACCAGAGGCTTGGGCCCGCCGCTTTCGCCCGAACCGCCCGCGAATACGGCAAAACCCGCAGCCAACAATAGACACAGACTCAAAACCATGATCTTTTTCATTTCTTTCCTCCTGTTTTTTTATCCCCCGCAAATCAGGGAATTTCTGACGATTTCTGAATTCGTTTACAGCATTCATTTACACCATTCGTTTACAACAGTCATTTACATCGAAACCTATTGGACTGACCAATAGACCTTTGAATATACTATTACGGGAATCGCTATCTGTCAACTTTTTTTTGCGGTTTTTTTGCAAAATCTTCAAACCGGGATATGCGGATGGCCTTTTGCCTTTCGGATCAAGCCAAATTTATCGACAATTTAGAGCCTATCCCTAAATAATTTCCTGCTTTGCACAACGGATAAAAGAAACCACAGACCTCACTGCCACACAGCACGGACCACACGGACAGATTTTTTTTCAATAGAGTTGTTTAGAAACCCCGGTTTTTTGTCCTTCTTTGTCGGCCTGTCGCCTTTATATACGACAGAACCGTTTTTGGGCCTCTCGCCTTGTTGCCGGGTGGGCAAAGACACGCCCTGATGGGCGTGCGTTTATTTCGGCGTGCGCAGTCCGTGTTGTCCGTGGTAAATTTTTGCCTTTGCGTACTATGCGTTATTTAGGGATAAGCCCTTAATATTGCACTGATATATCCATGCGTTCCCAGCAAATACCGCCAACATTGCCACCCAATTCCATGGGGGAATTTTAAAAGCCTGAAACCGGAAAGTTTTTCCTTGACAGAATTCCCTTCCGGTCTTACAATAATTTCCATTGGTCTGACCTTTATACAGAACACCAGGCTGATAAATAGAGGAGATTGAGGAGTATGTGTAGTATGGACGCGATAACGGAATTGCGCGGAAAAATCCTGTTCGCCCGGGACGCTCATGCCTATAAGGCGAATATCGAAAATTGCCTGAAAGACGCGGGGGCGGCGCTTGCTTCCGGCAAAGACAGGGAAGCGGCCCTTGGGCTTGTTTCGGCGTTGTATGTGGATTTACAGTCATGGTTTACCCGCTGGGCTTTGGCCGCGTATGTCAGGGCGGGGGAACTCAGGCAGGGGGACATCGACAGGGATGTGGCGTCCCTGCGGGGCCTTTTACGGACGCACGCGCCGGAAAGCCTCGCGGATCTTGACCGGGAAGCGGCGGCCATCGCGGAAAGCAATATGGTAAAAATGTGCGGGCGCACGGAGGCCCGCGAACTGTATACCCGCTGGGGCCATGACTATTGCACCGGCCTGGATCATTCCCTGCGCAGGGGCGCCCGTTTTACTACCAGCAATCCCGCAAAAATCAATTCCTTCCGCAAGGAGGTCCCGGAGGTCTGGGCCAAACTTTTGGAGGAGGCGCGCGCCGAATATCCCGGTGCCGGCGGCGAGAAGCTCGTTTCCGTCATGTCCATGAAAGTCGTCGCCCTGTACGCGCGGCAGATATATCCCATCTACGAGATCACCGGCGGCGAGGACGGTTTCTGCTGTATCCAGGTCGCGGTAAAAAACCGGGACAATGCCCAAAAAATGATTGACGAAGTGCTGTTCTGGGAAGAAGGCTTCCGCAGGGAACTGGCCACGGACAACCCGAATATCGTGTACAAACTGCCCGCCATGAAGGCGGCGGTTCCCGTGGCCGAGGCCCTGGTCGCGAAAGGGATACGCATTTGCATGACCCTCAACTTCAGCCTGAGCCAGCACGGGATTTTCGCGGCGATTATGCAAAAAAACCCCCGCCGCTGCTTTAACGTGCTGATGAGCGGCTTCCTGGACGATACGGTAACAAAGGAGCTTGAAGGCTGCGGCGTCCAAAACCCGAAGCAGTACGCGCGCCACGCGGGCGAAGCGGTCATGCGCAAGTCACACGCGAACCTGCGCGCGAAGGGTTATGACAGGGTTTCTATCATGGCGGCGGCCATCCGGGGGGATTACACGATCCGAAGCTGCTTTACCGAAAAAAGCGACGCGCCGGTTTATTTCACCACCGTCACGAAAATGGCGCTTGACTTTGACAGCCAGCCCCGCGCGCTGTCGCCGGAGATGGACGAGGAGGTTCCCCGCGACATTATGGAAGTCCTGGAAAAAAGCAGGAGTTTCCGCCAGGCATACAACCCGGAGCTTCTTGATATGGACACTGTTCACGAATACGCGCCGCTGAACATGGTGCTGAAAG
>JAISXE010000298.1 GCA_031270615.1 Spirochaetia bacterium | reverse complement strand
CAACCTGGGTATGAACCATGCCATAAAATCCAATTCCTTGCCAAACGAAGATACCTCGGAGCTTGCTCCGAGGTTCTTCATTGCTGTGCCCTGTGGTTTCTCTTATTCTGTTGTGCAAGGCGGGGAATTATTTGGGGATAGGCTCTAAGACCGAAATAGCAGGCTGGCCACCACTGTCAACAAGTTAAGGTCCGCAATCAGCCCGTGGGGCGCCAGGGCTGCTCGCCCATGCAACCCGGGTTTTTGGCGCGGGAGCGCCAAAAAGGCGCACATCTTTTTCTTAACTTGTTGACAGTGGGCTGGCCACACAAAAAAAGGCATGGCGGGAATCCGCCTGCCCCCTAGACCACCGACTGCTGCCGAACCCGCTCGATTTTCAGGGCCCTGCCGCTTTCCGCGTCGACCTCCACCGCTATGCCGCAGATGCACGCCGGCGCGTCGAGGGCTTCGCTCTTAATGGGTATCTGGGTAAGGGCGCGCTGGACGGCCATCTCCGGCGGAAAACCGATGACGCTCTGCGCCGGCCCGACCATGCCTATATCGGTAATGTAGGCCGTACCCCCGGGAAGAACGCGCTCGTCCGCAGTGGCCACATGGGTATGCGTGCCGAAAACCACGCTCACCTCCCCGTCAAGGTACAGGGCAAGGGCCTCCTTTTCTTCCGGCTCCTCGGCGTGGAAATCCACAAAAATAACGCGGGTCTCCTGGCGCAGGCGGCGCACAACGTCCTTCGCGGTAACAAAGGGGCACAAAAGGTTATTCATGCGCACGCGGCCCTCCAGGTTAAGAACGGCGGCCTTTGCCCCCCGCGCTTCGGCGAAACAAAACCCGTGCCCGGGAACCCCCTTGGGATAATTGTGGGGCCGCAAAAGTTTGTCGCGCGAATCAAGAAGGGGCAGAATATCCTTCTGCTGCCAGATGTGGTTCCCCGACGTGATGACATGCACGCCCGTGGAAAAAAGCCTGTCCACGATATCCGGCGCAAGGCCAAAGCCGCCTGCCGCGTTCTCGCCGTTCACCACAACCAGATCCGCCGAATGTTTTTTGACAAGCCCCGGCAGGGCCAAAAAAAGCGCCCTGCATCCCGCCTGCCCGACAAGGTCTCCCAGGATGAGGGCTTTTACGCTTTTCGTCACACCGGCGTCCTGTCCCCGGCGGACAACCTAGCGCGCATATTCCACAACCCGCGTCTCGCGGATAATCGTGACCCTGATGCGTCCGGGATAGCGCAGATCCGACTCGATCTTTTTCGCGATGCCCTTGGCAAGGTCTTTCGCCGTCTCGTCGCTCACCTTTTCGTTGTTCACCATGATGCGCAGCTCGCGGCCCGCCTGGATGGCGTAGGCCTTCTCCACCCCCTCGAAACTCTCGGCGATTTTTTCCAGGCTCTCAAGACGCTTGATGTAACTGTCAATCGTCTCCCGCCGCGCCCCCGGCCGTGCAGCGGAAATCGAATCCGCTATCTGCACAATAACCGCCTCGGGGCAGACAAACTCCGTGTCCCCGTGGTGGGCCGCGATGCAGTTGATGACTTTGGGGTCTTCCCTCATTTTCCTGGCAAGCTCGACGCCCAGCTCCACATGGGTGGAGTCCCCCTCGCTCTCTATGCCCTTGCCGATATCGTGCAAAAGCGCGCCCCGCTTGGCGATTTCCTTGTCGGCCCCGACCTCCGCCGCAATCATGCCGGCGAGAATGGCCACCTCCTTGGAATGGGCAAGCACATTCTGCCCGTAGCTTGTGCGGAAGTACAGCCGTCCCAGGGCGCGGATGATATCGCCGGAAAAATTGTGCAGAGCCAAATCGAAGAGTACCTTTTCCCCCTCGTCGTAGATGACCTGGTTCGTCTCCTTGGTAATCTTCTGGACGACTTCCTCAATGCGCGCCGGATGGATCCGCCCGTCGGAGATAAGCCTCTCCATGGCCCGCTTGGCGATCTCCTTGCGCACCGGGTCGAAACACGAAATGACCACCGCCTCCGGCGTGTCGTCGATAATTACATCCACGCCCGTCAAGGTCTCCAGGGTGCGGATGTTGCGCCCCTCGCGGCCGATAATGCGGCCCTTCATCTCGTCGTTGGGCAGGCTTACCGTTGTTACCGTAATCTCGGAAGTAACATCCGTCGCCACCCGCTGGATAATGGACACGAGAATCTCCCGCGCCTTTTTCTCCGCCGTGACGGAAGCCTCCTGCTCGATCTTGTTCAGGATCACCTGCGCGTCGTGCTTCGCCTCGTTTTCCAGAGTAGTTATAATCAGCTTTTTCGCATCTTCGGAGCTTAACCCCGATACCCGCTCAAGCTCCTGGACCCAGCGGTTTTCCTGCTGCCCAAGAAACTCTTCCTTTTCAGACAAAATCCTCTCACGGTTCAAATTTGACTGAAGCTGCTTTTCAGCCTGAGCCAACTTCCTCTCTAGGTTTTCCTCTTTTTGGAGCATGCGCCGCTCGAAACGTTGAAGCTCGCTCCGCCGCTCCCGTAAATCCTTCTCCTGCTGAGACCGTTCCCGTATCAACTGATCTTTTGTTTCAAGTATCAGCTCTTTCTTTTTAGCCTCAGCCTCCTTAACCGCATCCTGTTTAATTCTTTCGGCCGTCTGTTCAGAGGACGAAAGTTGAAATTTCGCATACAGCCATCTAACCGCCAAACCTAGAAAAAAACCACCAAGAGGAAGGACAATAAATAGCCACCATCCGTTCATCGGCATCCCTCCACTCTTTTTTGTTGCGGTAATTATATACACGATAAGGACATTGGTCAACCAGCCGCGGCTCAAGGGCAGCAATTCCGATTTCAAAACGAAAATCACAAGAAATGCGGTTTTTACGAGAGCCTGTTCCAACAACCCA
>JAISXE010000294.1 GCA_031270615.1 Spirochaetia bacterium | reverse complement strand
TGTATTTGGGGCTTGCCGCTTTCTCGGCGCGCAAGGCGGCGAGGAATTTCAGCCTGGAGGAGTTCGCGCGCATCAAGAGCCTGGCGGAGTCCGGGGGAAAGCGGGTGTACGCCGCCGTGAACACCCTTCTGACCGACGAGGAGCTTCCTGCGGCTGTGGATCTCCTCTACGATCTTGCGGCCCTGAATGTCGATGCGTTCATCATCCAGGATTATGGCCTTCTTGAAATCGCCAGGAAACATTTCAGCGGCATACCTGTCCACGCTTCTACCCAGATGGGCGTCCATAACGCGGAGGGGGTGCGGTTTCTTGCCGGCGAGGGGGTGGGGAGGGTTATACTGGCGCGCGAGCTGACGCTGGAGGAGATTGGCCGCATCCGCGAGGAGTGCCCTGAAACCGAACTGGAAGTTTTTATCCACGGCGCGCTGTGCTATTCGTTCTCCGGGCTGTGCCTCGCTTCGGGCATGCTTGCGCTCAGATCCGGCAACCGAGGGGAATGCGCCCAGCTTTGCCGGAGCCGCTATGCGGTGGAGGGCGGGGGTGGCGCGGAAACGCCAAGCTGCTTTTTTTCGCGCGGCGATCTGTGCCTGGGCGAATATGTCCTGCGCCTGCGGGACCTGGGCATACGCGCCCTGAAAATCGAGGGCCGCATGAAAAGCCCCGAATGGGTTGCCGCGGTAACGGCGTACTACCGCGCCGTTCTTGACGGCGGAAGCGAAGAAGAGCGGGAGGCCCTTCTGGAAAAAAGCCGTGTCATTTTTTCCCGCGCTTCGGGGACGGGTTTCCTTGAAGGCGGGGACCGGCAGACAATCAACACCCTCTACCCAGGCCATATCGGCGTTTTCGCCGGAAGGGCCGAAAGCCCGCCGGGGGGGAAGGGTTTTGCCTTGCGGCTGGCGACAAAGCTTGCCGTGCGGGACGGCCTTTTGTATTTTGCGGGGGATGGCAGCCCGCGCCCCTTTGCGGTGGGCGAAATGTCCCTGGGCGGGAAAAAGGCCAATTTTGCCCGGGCCGGCCAGCTTGTATGTCTGCCCGGCCCGGAAGTCCCGGCGGGAACCGAGCTGCGGAAGATTTCCTCGCACGACAGCCGGCTTCCCGTGGTTTCGCGGAGGCTTCCGCGCAAGCGCCTGGGCCTGCGTCTTTGTTTCAGGCTTTTGCCCCAGGGGCTTGAAGCCAGGGCGGAAGCGGAAAATCCCGCGCTTCATTTTGGGGTTTTTTGCGCGGTCTTTCCCGTGCTGCCGCAGGCGGCGCGCAGGCCGCGGCCTTTTGCGGATATCATCGCCGCCTACCTCGCGCCGCCGGAGGATTCGCGTTTTGCCGCCGCGGGAGAGCCGGGTTTCCAAAACGAAAGCGGCCTTCCGCCTGAGGGGGTTTACCTGAACCCCAGCGTTTTGAAAGCCCTGCGCAGGGACCTCTATGCAAGGCTCGAAGAGCACTACGCCGCGGCGCGGGAGGCGAGAAAAGCCTCCGTGCTGGGGGGCGGGGCGGCGGAAGGCCAGGCCCCAAACGGCGGCGGTTTCCCGCTGAGGGCAAAGCTGGAGGACGCCTCCTGCGGCCTGCCTTTTGCCGCCGACCCGGAGGCGCTGAAAAGAGAGAAGCTTTTTACCGGCGGGGAGGGCAGAACCTACATCCCGCTCGCGCCGGTTCTTTTCGGCGGGGCCGCTTCATACCTGCGCGGCGTTTGCGCCTTTGTCCGCAAAACGCTGGCGGAAGACAAAAACGCCCGCTGCGTGCTGGGCCTGTGCAACGCGGGGCATCTGGGGCTTGCGGAAACTTTTGCCGGGGATCCCCGCGTGGAATTTTTTATCGACTATGGCCTGTACTGCGCGAATGGCCGGGCGGCGGCTTTTTTCGCGTCTCGGGTGCCGCGCCTTTTGTTTGTCCTTCCCTGGGTGGAGGGGCAAAAGGATCGGGCCGCCTACGCGGGTTTCAGGCCGCCCCTTTTTATCGGCCGCGGCTTTCGCAGGGGCGGCCAGGCGCGCCTGCGCCAGGGGAAAAGGGAGTTTGTCATGCGGACGGTCCGTGTCGCGGGGGCGTGGCTGGAGCTGGTGTTTTAGAGCCTTTCCCAACCCATTTATGATTTCACTCCGATTCGGAATTTGGGCGCCTTTTTGGCGCTTCCGCGCCAAAAATCGGGCTTTCCGCTCCAATTCCTCAGCCTGCCTGCGGCAGGCTTGCGGGATTTCCGCTTCAATCCCTGGCGCATGGGCGAGCAGCAATTTTGCTTTGCAAAATTGCGACCAGCCCCTGGCGCATGGGCGGCAGACCGTTTTGCGCTACCAACACGGGGCTTCGCCCACGGCCTGCTTGTACGGCCTTAAAGAAAATCGTGACCAGCCCCGGCAAAATCGCGTCCGCCTGTGTGCGGGCGGGAACCGCCTTTGGCGATTCCCGCGTTTGTTGGTTCTGAGCCGCGGCCGGCAAGACGGACAAAAAACCGGGGTTTCTAAACAAGGTGTGGCCAGTGAGGTCTGTGGTTTCTCTTATTCTGCTGCGCAAGGCGGGTTGTGCATCCATGAAAGCCCGTGGGGCGCGAGGGATTGCAGGGATGCGAAGCAGCCACGGCCGTGGCGGCGCGCGGGCCGTCTACAGACGGCCCGCCTGGGCAGGCAGCAATACGGGTTCGCCTGCGCCGGGCCGCAAGGCCCTTGCTGAAGGCGCGCGCCAGCGCGCGTTTTTTTGGCCGGGGCCGGAGCGATAGCGGAGTCCCGGAAAGCCCGGTTTTTTGCCGGGCTGCCCGGCAAAAAACGCGCTAAAATTCCTGGTTAGGCGCAAGGAACTTGTTTTTATTTGACCACCATGACTTTGCGGATTTGGTCCATGTTCGGGCCTACGACGCGGACGAAGTAGATGCCACGGGCCACGGGGCGGCCGCCCATGTTTTTGCCGTCCCAGTAGAAGTTATAGGTGCCTGCGGCTTGGGTTCCTCTGTGCAGGGCGCGGACGAGGCTGCCGTCCAGGGAGAAGATGTTGACGCTGACCATGCCGCCCCTGTTCAGCGTGTAGGTCAGGAGCGCTTTGTCGCCCCGGCCCGGGTTGATTACGTTGTTGTAGATGCTTACCCCGCCGCGCTGGACGATGGGGGCGGTTACCTGGTAGCTCCAGGGGAGGACCGTGAAGGGGGGGCGCGTGTTGAGGGGGTCGGTGGCGGTTTCGTCATAATCCCGCTGGCGTTCGTAGCGCGCCGCGGGTATGAGGCGGACGGCGCCGGGGTTGATTGGATCGGGGGCTTCCAGCATGTACAGGAATTCCATTTGGTTGCCGCCGGTATTTTCGGGGTCGGCTTCGGGGAGAAGGAAGTCCCGCAGGTTGCCGTTTTCGGCATAGGCGCCCGTGCTGCGCGCTTGGGTGTTCGCGGCGTTCACGATTCCTTCGATGCCAAGGGGCAGCCACATTTTGGAAAACACTTCGTCCGTGCCGAGGTAGGCTTTCGGATCGGCGTCGTAGTAGAGGGTGAGGGGCGCGGTGTCGGGGTTAAAAACAAAGGGGGAGCTTATGAACGGCGCTTTGATTCGGGCTTCCATGATGACATCCGAGGGGTGCAGGCGGCCTTTGCCGGTGAAGTCCTCGGGCGTTTTCAGGGTGCTTACGCTGTCGCCAAGGTCCTGGCGGCTGTCGAACCTGTAGCCGTCGGAGGCCCACAGGGGGTCAACCAGTCCGAGGGCGATGTCGCTGATGGCGTGCTGGCCGGGCGCTTCAAAGGGGTTGCCCCGGTAGTCGCAGACCAGGGGATCGAAATTGATTTGCGCGCTCAACACGTCCTTCTCCGTCAGGCGGCCGGTGAGGGATAGGACGCCTTTTACCACGCCGGGGATGGGGCTGGCCGTTCTTGAGACTTGCAGCACCTTGAGCGGCACGGAGGTGTCGATGCCGACGCTGGCGCCCGTCAGGATAAAATCCGAGGCGGCCAGGGGCGCCCGCAGGTTGCCGAAATTGTGGTACAGGCCCTCGCTGAACTGGATGTACAGTTTGTTTTCGCCCACGGGCGCGAGCGATATTTGCACCCTCGGCGAGACTTGGTCAACAGCCGGCAGGGGCAGGGAGGCGGCAAGGCCGGCGGAGGGGAGCAGGTTCCCCGCCAGGTCCGTTATGTGGGCCTGGGTGTGGTCGTAGTCCAGCACAAAGGCGTCGTTCGGATTCCAGGGGTTGGCGTTGAGGCGAAGCGAGAAATACGGATCGTCCCCGGTGGGATTCGGGCTGTAGGCCAGGCCTTGCAGAAAATACCTGTGCGTTACCAGCGATTCAAAACTGTTGTTGTAGGCGGATATCCGCGAGGAGCTGGAGGCAACGCCGACTTTGAAGGCTTCCAGGGGGTTGGGGCCGCTTGACAGGGTTGTGTCGCGCACGCCCCGGGGGGTGGTTCTGTTGTCAGGGTGTTCCTGGGCGCCTCCGGCAAAGGGTTCCCATTCATAGATGCCGGCAGCCAGGGGGACATTGTTCGCGGTGGCAAAGTCGTTTTCGCGGGAGTTGTCCTGGATAAAGAAGTCGAGTTTTGCCACGGTAAGCCCGCCGTCCAGGCTGACGGGGATGATTTCACATTCCGCGCTGTGCGTTCCGGGCGTGACCGGGGTGGTGGCGTCATCGGGAAGTTCCGTAAAGGAGAAGGCGGGGGGGTCAACGTCCCAGCGGGAGGTGAAGAGTGTTTCATCCACAGGCGTTACAGGCGGGGGGAAAAGCGTGTCGGTGCCGGTATTGAAAGGCTCAAAACGGTTCGTGCCCAGGGTGCTCAAACCGGAAACGACATAGGGGTTCAAGGGGTTCGCTGCCCTGTCTTTGATATTCGTGTTTTCCGCCACGTTAAGGGGGCTTGGCGAGAGCGCCGGAGTCGCATTCGCGTCAGTGGGGGGAGGCGGGGTGGTTACGGGTTCGGGGATTCCCAGATGCCAGCCGGGCCAGCGGCCGGCGTCGAAATAACCCGACAGGAAGACCCTGAGCCGCCAGTCGTCCAGCCGGTAGAGGGAGTCATGGGCAGGGCTGCTTTTGTCCGGCGCCAGCGTTTTTACCGAGGGGCTTGTGGAGTTAAAGTCGTAGAACTGCAGTGGATGGCCGGTGTAGGAAAAATAGCCGGCCACGTTTGCCGTGGTTCCCGAGGCGGAAATCCCCCCGCCGTACTCTGAGGCTGAGGCGAAAGACGCCTGGGACTGCGCGTTGGCGATGGGGACCGACAGGCTTCCCGCATCCACCGGCTCGGAATAGCGCAGCTCAAAGAAGTTGTGGGCGTCATAAAGCGTGGCGGCTGGCTTGGCGTGCGAGGCCCGGCCCACCTTGACGGTGTGCAGGACGGGGGCCATGTTGTCGGCTGCCTGGTCGTAGGGCTCATAGCCGAGGTATCCGTAGGGCTGCGTCAGGGTTCCTCCCTGGGCCGACGACAGGCGGCCCTTGGGCATGGAAATATTCGGTATCGTGGTGCCGAAGTAAGCAACGCCGCCGATGGACGGGTTTGCAGGCTTTCCGGTGCCGGGGTCTGCGGCATAGCCGACTGTTTTGTCATTATGGCCTTTGCTGTCGGTGCTGAACTCTTTGGGGCTGCCTCCTGTCTGTTGACTCGCCACGGTATCGCCGCCTACCGAATCGGTCCTCCAGGTGTGGGGCTGGTAGCCGCCGCCTCTGGGGTGCGCAGGCGTGGAGCCCGTAAGCGCGGGAGGAATGGGCGTGGGCGAGCCATGCACCGCGGTAAGCAGGTAAAAGGTGTCCGTGTCCCGGTAATCGATGGGGGAGATCAAGGCGGGGTCGGAAGAAAGGCTTGAGGGCCGTATCAGGTTCCCCGGAAAGGACACCGATGCGTCGGGGTGGCCGGGAGGCGCTTCAATAAAAACATCAAGGAAAAGCCGCTGGGATTGCCCGCTTACTATTGAGGTCGAACCGTCATTATGGGTTGTCAGAAGATCAGCCACCGGAACAGGATTCATAAGGGCATCAACTGCTTGCGTTATAGCCGTATAAACTTCATCCGCCGAATTTTCAATCGTCATCGTAAATTTTATTTTTATCAAATTGTCGTACACCAGGGCAATCGCGTCTATTGCCGGCCTGTCGAACTGCCAGTGGTCGGTACTGTCGGGAACGCTTTCGGTAACAGCATTGTTCGTTTCGGGCGGATCGCTTTTCACGGCGACAATCCAGCCGCTTGTGGGGTTCCCGCTTACAAGCATTTCCGCATCGGAATAACTGACATTCATGTTAAAGGCTACC
>JAISXE010000277.1 GCA_031270615.1 Spirochaetia bacterium | reverse complement strand
GGAGATATGATTATGGAAAACATTATCGCGGTTGTTTTTGCCGGTATCTTTTTGGGCGGAATTCTTTTGTTCGCAAAACGGTTCCTGAAACCGGTAACGGGCCCCCTGCCCGACTGCTGCGGTCCAAAGGGAAACCGGGATATAAAGGCCTGACGGAGGGAAATATGGCATTTTTATTGGCCCATTGGCACTGTATTGTGCCGGTGATTGCGATTGCCGTGGTTGTGCTTTTGCAAAACCGCGGCAAGAAAAAACAGGACGGTGAAAAAAACCGTTTTATACATTAAGGAGGCGGAATATGAACAGGCATCGGGGAATTTTGGTTTTTGTTATGCTGCTGGCCGCGGCTTCCGGGCTATTCGCGCAAAGCGGCGCGTTGAACGTGGTAAAGCCCGTAATTGCCGACCAGGATCTGGTCATACAGATTGCGGAGCTTACGGAAAACGCGGTCTTTTACCCCGTTGACATTGAAGGCGCCCGGATAGAGGTACTGGCGGTAAAGGCCCCGGACGGAACCATCCGTACCGCCTTCAACACCTGCCAGGTGTGTTACGCGTCGGGCCGGGGCTTCTACAAACAGCAGGGGACCGTGCTGGTCTGCCAGAACTGCGGCAAACGTTTCCGCATAAGCCAGGTGGAAGTCCGTTCCGGCGGCTGCAACCCCGTGCCGATTTTCAAAAACAATAAAACGGTAACGGACACAAGCATCACCATTTCAAAAGACCTGCTCATAGAAGCCAAGGCAATTTTTGCCAGGTGGAAGCGGGGTTAAAATTTTTTTAAAGGGACCCGCGTAGAAATGAGCCTATTATTTTATTTCTTTGCTATCATAAGCAATTAGGATAAAATGCGGGGCAGGTTATTCTTGCGCGGATCCCTAGCACATACGAAGGAGCAAAAATGGAAAGCCAGACCTTGAGCATTGGCGGCATGACCTGCGCGGCCTGCGCGGCGCGGATAGAAAAGACCGTACAAAAACTGGAAGGCGTACGTACCGCTGCCGTAAACCTTGCCAGCGAAAAACTTTTTGTGGAATATGCGGACACCCAAACGCTTTCGGGCATCAAAAACGCGGTAGTCAAAATCGGCTACGAGGTGCTGGACAAGCCAAAGGGGACGGCCGTAACCATACCCATCGGCGGCATGACCTGCGCGGCCTGTTCCGCCAGGGTGGAAAAAGCGATCCGCAAACTGGACGGCATAGAAACCGCGACGGTAAACCTCGCCACGGAAAAAGCCACCGTGGTCTACAATCCCCAGAGCATCCGCCTTTCCGCCATCAGGGAGGCGATTGAAAAGGCGGGATACCAGGCCCTGGAAATATCCAGAGACGGCGCCGTGGACGAAGACCGGCTGCGGAAAGAAAAGGAAATAAAAACCCTCAGAACCAAATTCATCGTCGCCATATCCTTCGCCCTGCCGCTCCTCTATATCGCCATGGTTCCCATGATCAAATGGTTCACCCTTCCCTTCCCCAAAGCCCTGGCCCCCATGAATTTCCCCCTGATCTACGCGCTGGCGGAACTGGCGCTGGTTATCCCCATCATCATCGCGGGCAGCCGGTTTTATACCGTGGGCTTCAAAAACCTCCTCCACCGGAGCCCCAACATGGATTCCCTTATCGCCATCGGCACCACCTCGGCGGTAATCTACAGCCTCTACAACCTGTGGCAGATCGCCGCCGGCAATTTCAACGCCGTAGAATCCCTGTATTTTGAAACCGCCGGGGTCATTATCGCCCTTATCCTGCTGGGGAAAACCCTGGAAGCCATATCAAAAGGCCGCACCAGCGAGGCCATCAAAAAACTCATGGGCCTGGCCCCCAAAACAGCGATCATCATCGAGACAGACCCCTCCGGTAAAACCGTGGAAAAGGAAATCCCCATCGACGAGGTTATCCCCGGCGATATTATCGTCGTTAAACCGGGGGCGAAAATCCCCGTGGACGGCGTTGTCGTCGAGGGCCAAACCGCCATCGACGAATCCATGCTCACCGGGGAGAGCATGCCGGTGGACAAGAAACCCGGCGATTCAGTCTACGGGGCCACCATCAACGCCAACGGCCTCATCCGCTTCCGGGCGGAAAAAGTCGGCAGCGACACCGCCCTGGCCCAGATCATCCGCCTGGTGGAAGACGCCCAGGGCTCCAAGGCCCCCATCGCCCAAATGGCCGACATCGTATCCGGCTATTTTGTCCCCATCGTCTGCGCCATTGCCCTTGCCGCCGGCGCCGCGTGGTTCGCCGCCGCCTCCGTCAACCCGGCGATCCTTCCCGCCGGGAAATCGGCGCTGGAATTCTCCCTCACCATTTTTATCTCCGTCCTCGTCATCGCCTGCCCCTGCGCCCTGGGCCTTGCCACCCCCACGGCGATCATGGTAGGAACCGGCAAGGGCGCGGAGAACGGCATATTGATAAAAGGCGGCGAAGCGCTGGAAACCGCCCACAAAATCACCACCATTGTTTTTGACAAAACCGGAACCATCACCGAGGGCAAACCCGAAGTAACCGATGTGATTACCGCCGCGTCCGTGGAAGCAAATTACCTGCTGCAAATTGCCGCCTCCGCGGAAAAAGGCTCCGAGCACCCCCTGGGCCAGGCCATTGTCCAGGGCGCCCAAAGCAAAGGGCTGGAACTGTTCAGCGCCGGCAGCTTCAAAGCCATACCGGGCCGCGGCATAGAGGCGGTCATAAACGGCCTTGCCGTACTGGCGGGGAACCGAAAACTCATGGACGAGCGGAACATCCCCCTGGGGGAACTGGAAGCCGAAAGCGACCGCCTTGCCGGTGAAGGGAAAACTCCCATGTACATCGCCCTGGACGGCCAAAACGGCGCGTCCGGCATGGGGGCCGCGGGAATCGTGGCGGTGGCGGACGTACTGAAAAAGAGCAGCAAAAAGGCCATCGAAACCTTGCACAAAATGGGAATCGAAGTAGTCATGATCACCGGGGACAACCAAAAAACCGCCGCCGCCATTGCCCGCCAGGTAGGCATTGACCGCGTGCTGTCGGAAGTGCTGCCCCAGGACAAATCCGCCGAGGTGAGAAAACTCCAGGAACAGGGAGCGGCCGGCCCCGCAAAACGCCAGCGGCGGTTTGTCGCCATGGTCGGCGACGGCATCAACGACGCCCCGGCGCTGGCCCAGGCGGACATCGGCATCGCCATTGGCAGCGGCACCGATGTGGCGATGGAGTCCGCGGACATCGTACTCATGCACAGCGATCTTATGGATGTCCCCACCGCCATCAACCTGAGCAAGCGGACTATCCGCAACATCAAACAGAACCTGTTCTGGGCCTTCGGCTACAACACCCTGGGCATCCCCATCGCCGCCGGGCTTCTGTACCTCCTGGGGGGCCCACTCCTCAACCCCATATTCGCCGCCGCCGCCATGAGCATGAGTTCCGTATCGGTACTGACCAACGCCCTCCGGCTCAAACGCTTCAAAGCGATGCAGGGGACCGGACCCGGAAAAACGGAAACCCTGGAAAATACGCCCATACATTGCTGTTAAACAGGAGAAAACACTA
>JAISXE010000072.1 GCA_031270615.1 Spirochaetia bacterium | reverse complement strand
CCGTTTCGTATTTCCGCCCATTGCTGGCTTTCCTCCTGTCAGGCAGCTTCCCCGCCGTTTCCCTGAGTCCTTCCAACAGCTTTGTGGTTATTTCCCCTTCCATGCTCCTTTTATACCATATTTTTTTTGAAATCGGAATTGCTGGGGGCGTCGGCGCCCTGTCCAAGGCGGGGTTTTTGTGCTACCATGGGGCATGGGTGTTTTCCGAGCGTGCGTTTTCCTGGCGGTGTTTTTCCTTTTCTCCTGCGCCTCCCGCCACCCGGCGGGCGGGAGCGGGGTGGTGGGCGGGGAAAGCCCGGCCTCCCCGCGGACGGAAGGGGAGGCCGTCCGGGCCTACTACGGCGGGGACGTGGAAGGGAGCATCGGCATGCTCGAGGGGCTGCTTCGGCAGGGAACACCGTATGGCGGAGAGGGGCGAATCAGGAAAGAGCTTGCCTTTGCGTATCATGAAACAGGCGGGGCGGGAAAGGCGGCTGCCGTTTGGGAAGACGTTTTTGCTTCCGATGGCGGCGGCGGGGAAGCGCGGCGGGAGGAGTTTGTCGCCCTGTGCCTTGCGGGGGATACGCGGCGCGCCCTGGATATTCTGCCCCTGGTGCAGCCGGAGACAAGCGAAACCCTTTTCTATGAAGCCCTCCTGCGCAGGGACTCAGGGGATCCCCAAAAGGCCGAAGAGCTTCTGAGGCGAAGCCTCGGCATGCAGGAAAACCGCCCCATAGGCTGGTTTTTTCTGGGGGAGATCCTCGCGCCCTCCTTTCCCGCCAGGGCGGAGGAGTGTTACAAAAAGGCCCTGAGCCAGGACGCGGGCTTCACCTTCGCGCTTTTTCCCCTGGCGGAAGCCCTTTTCAGCCAAAAACGCTACCGGGAGGCCTATGGTTTTTTCCGGCGCGCGTACAACAGCTATCCGGACCATCCGGGTATATCCTCCCGCATCGAAGAAATTCTCAGGCTTCTGCCGGAGCTGGCCCACCAGCAGCAGGCGGCGGCACGGAAACGCAAGAATGACGCGGTTCCTCCCACGGTAAAAGCCCTGGGGGGCGAGGCGGGAAATCTCCCCCTTGTGCGGGTGGGGCTTGCGGAGAACCTCGCTTCCCTGTATGTCAAAACGGGGGGCACCTATACCCTGTACGGCGGAAACTCTTCATACGCGGGAAAGGCCCTTGAGCAATTGTTTTTTGAAATATCAGACGGAACGATTTCCGTAAAGGACTCGAATGGAAAAATCGTTTTGGCCTCCAGGGATTCCCTTGCCCTTACATACCGCGACGCGGGTTCTACCACAATCGTGTTTGATTTCCTTTCCGAAGCGGGGTCGTTCTTCGCGCTTACCGAAGACCGGGCCTACCGGGGCGGCATGGAGCTGCGTCCCCAGGCCGGCGGCATGACCCTCATCAACAGCCTGAATATCGAGGAATACCTGTATTCCGTGGTTCCTTCGGAAATGCCCGCCTCCTGGCCGGAGGAGGCCCTGAAAGCCCAGGCCATAGCCCACAGGTCGTATGCGCTTGCCCACCTGGGGCAGTACGCGGCAAAAGGCTTTGATGTGTACGGCTCCGTGGTGTCGGCGGCCTACCGGGGCGCGGGCGGCGAGGCGGCCAGAACCACCGCCGCCGTGGACTCTAGCCGCGGCCTTTACCTTACGGCGGGTGGCAAACCCCTCAAGGCCTACTACTCCGCGAACCACGGCGGTTACAGCGAGGACAGTGTTGCCGTGTGGGGCGGGGACGATGCTTTTATGGCCGCGGTTCCCGACAAACTTATCCCCCCTCGGGAGCAGTTTCTTCCGCTGGACGAGCTTGACGGCTTTATCCGCGGGCGGCCGGCATCCTATTGCGCGGTGGAAAAACTGCACTCGCCGGCGGCCTACCGCTGGGAAAAATGGGTTTCCGCCGAAGATATCAAAAACCGCATCGCGGCGGAGGGGAAAATCGGCAGGGTCCTGCGCGTCACAAGCCGCGGCAGGGGAATCTCCGGCCGCATCCGCGAGGTGGAAATAACGGGCACGGAAGGCTCCCTGCGGGTTGTGGGCGACAGGATACGGTCCCGCCTGGGAGGACTCCGGTCGAACCTTTTCAGCATACGCTCAAAGGCGGGAAAGGACGGCACGCCGGAGTATTTCATTTTCCAGGGGGCCGGCTGGGGCCACGGCGTGGGCCTGGACCAGAGCGGCGCCGCCGGCATGGCCCGGGCTGGCTATAGCGCGGAGGAAATCCTGATGCACTACTATCCCCGCGCGGCCATAACGCGGCAGCCCCTGCCATAGCAGCAACACCCATGTTATGTGCAATTGCCCCTAAAATTAGTTTTGTAAATTATGCCAAGCGGCTTCGCCGCTAATTGGAAAGGTGATCATGTAAAAATAGGTATTGGCATAGCAAAAAATATGGTATTATAGTACGATCCTAAATCTTTTTGAGGAGTAAAATCATGGATTTTGAAGAAAAAATTAAGCCGTTTTTTTGGGTTGAACACGATTCTGGCAGTGTATCATTGTGTTTAAATGTCGGAAGTTATAAGACGGAAATTTTTGACAGTCGTACTGATGAAGGATTTGAAGGGAATGGATACGATTGGGGATCTTTGGCATTAGTTTTTTTAAATGAAAAGATGCCTGAATTTAAAGGCGTTATAGATTTTGATCCAGAGGGTAGTATGTTCTGTGCGTAT
>JAISXE010000044.1 GCA_031270615.1 Spirochaetia bacterium | reverse complement strand
CAGGTCCAGCTCACCTTTATCGGCATACGCAAGTCCCCGGTTGGTGTAGGCAGCCGCATATTCCGGGTTCAGGCTGAGGGCGGCGGTATAGTCGGCGATGGCCGCATCCAGCTCGCCTTGAGCACGATACGCATCTCCCCGGTTGTTGTAGACCTCCGCAAGATTCGGATTCAAGTTGAGGGCGGCGGTATAATCGGCTATGGCTTGGTCCAACTCGCCTTTATTCCTATACGCGTTTCCCCGGTTGGTGTAGGCAGCCGCATCTTTCGGGTTTAGCTTGAGGGCGGCGGTATAGTCGGCGATGGCCGCATCCAGCTCGCCTTTAGCGCGATACGCAGCTGCCCGGTTGTAGTAGGCTGCCGCATATTCCGGGTTTAGCTTGAGGGCGGCGGTATAGTCGGCGATGGCCAGGTCCAGATCGCCTTTATTGGCATACGCGATTCCCCGGTTGTTGTAGGCCCTCACACCTTTCGGGTTCAGGCTGAGGGCGGCGGTATAGTCGGCGATGGCCGCATCCAGGTCGCCTTTGTAGTCATACGCAAGTCCCCGGTTGTAGTAGGGATTCGCATCTTCCGGGTTAAGCCGGATCGCTTCGGTCCAGTCCGCGATGGCTGCGTCCATATTACCCTGTTGGGCGGATTGTAACCCGCGGTAATAGTAAAACTTCGCGTCCTGGGCAAAACTACAGACGGCGGCAAGGCAGAAGATGGCAACGATGGCAAGTTTTTTCATGAACGCATTTTAGCATAAAGCGGCAACACAGGCAATTCCCGCTCACAGCCAGGCGGCGCGATTTTGCATGCCCCGGCAAACGCACGCGAAAGCGTGTCTGTGATAACAAGGTTTCCGGGCAAGAGGCCCTAAAAACCTTTGGCGTATACATAGGTTAATGGCCGAGCAAAACGATCTGCCGCCCATGCAACACGGGCTGGTCGCCCATGCATCCCGGGCTGGTCGCAACCCTTCGGGTTGCTGCTCGCCCATGCATCCCGGGCTGGTCGCAATTCTGAAGACAGAATTGCTGCTCGCCCATGCATCCTGGGCTTTTTGGATCGAAACGCATGGTTTTTGCCCGTGCTTTCCGCGTGGTTAGCGGTTTTTCTTTTCTTCGGCAGCCCCTGGGTCGCGCAAGGGATAGAAGCGGAAATCCTTTTGGCGCAGCCAAAAGATTGGAGCGGATAGCCCGGTTTTTTGCGCGAAGCGCAAAAAATGCGCCCAACAATCCACCGCTCTGCACTCATTCCTGATTGCCAATCGCCCCCTAATCCCCCCCCTTTGACAGCTTCTTCTGGAAATTGTAGTATGGGCTTAATCCATAAGGAATTTTTATGCCTTTCGGGGCGTTTTCGTCAGACAGGAGGTGGTTGTGATAGAGGCTGCGAACCTGGTCAAACGGTATGGGCCGCATACCGCGGTGGACCACGCGAATTTCAGGATTGAGAGGGGAGAGATTGTCGGTTTTTTGGGGCCAAACGGGGCGGGGAAGTCCACGACGATGAATATTCTGACGGGCTACCTTTCCTCGACGGAGGGGACGGTGAGGGTGGATGGGCAGGATATTCTGGAGCATCCTATCGAGGCGAAGCGGAAGATGGGCTACCTGCCGGAGAGTCCCCCTTTGTATCCGGAGATGACGGTTCGGGAGTATTTGTTTTTCGCGGGGGAGGTCAAGAAGGTTCCCGCGAGGGTTCTGAGGGGACGGATGGGGCAGGTCATGGAGACGGTGGGCGTGCAGGATGTGGCGGGCAGGCTGATCAAGAATCTGTCGAAGGGATACCGGCAGAGGGTCGGGCTGGCGCAGGCGATGATAGGGGACCCGCAGATTCTTATTCTGGATGAGCCTACGGCGGGGCTGGACCCAAAGCAGATTCTGGAAATCCGCGATCTTATAACGCGGCTGGGCCAGGACCATACGGTGATTTTGAGTTCCCATATCCTGCCGGAGGTGAGCGCGGTGTGCAGGCGGGTTCTTATTATCAACCAGGGGGTTATCGTGGCGGACGACACGCCGGAAAATCTGGCGAAGCGGCTTTTGGGCGGCAGCCATATCATTCTGCGGCTCCAGGCGGGTGAAGAGGCGGTGTCGGGCGTTTTGGCGAAGATCGAAGGGGTCGCGGGGCGGGAGTTCCGGGCGCCCCAGGAGGCGGGGACCGTGGAGCTTGTCATCGAGGCCGCCGGGGAGGCGGATATCCGCTGCGAGGTTTTCCGCGCTTTCGCGGCTGCGGATATTCCGATCCTGATGATGAGGGCGCTGGACATGAGTCTTGAGGAGATTTTCCTCCATGTCACGACCAAAGAGGAGGAGGCACGGCAATGATCGCGATACTGAAACGGGAGATAAAGAGCTATTTTCTTACTCCTATCGGATATATCTATATGGGGTTTTTTCTTTTGGCGGCGGGCATTTTCTTTTTTTTCAGCAACCTGTTTGCCCAAAGCTCCCGCTTTACGGGCTTCCTGGGGAGCATTCTTTTTATTTACCTTTTTGCGATTCCGCTTTTGACGATGCGGCTTTTTTCCGAGGAGCGCAGGCAGAAGACCGACCAGCTTCTTCTGACGAGTCCGGTGCGGGTGGGGGAAATCGTTTTGGGGAAATTCCTGGCGGCGTTTTCGGTGTATTTGATGACGCTTCTGGTGACGCTTATGTATGTTGTGGTTATCGCGGTTTTCGGCGATCTTGCCGTGTGGGAGACCCTGGGCAGTTACGTCGGGTTTATTTTTCTGGGCGCTTCGTATATCGCGGTGGGGGTTTTTATTTCCGCGGGGACGGACAACCAACTGACTGCCGCCCTGGTGACGTTTTTCTCTTTGATGATGATTTGGCTTATCGATCCTATCAGCCAGAGCCTTCCCGCGGATTTGGTGTCGGGCGTCATTTCCGCCGCGGCCCTGGCCCTGGCCCTGTGCGTTTTTATTTATATCAACACGAGGAACCTGTATATCCTTGCCGGCGCGGCTGTGGCGGGCGCCGCGGTGATAACGGCCCTGTATTTCGTCAACCAGGATATTTACCTGGGTTTTATCGCGAAGTTTCTTGCGTGGTTCTCCCTCAACAAGAGGTACGAGAATTTTTCGATGGGAATACTGAAGCTGGATTCCCTGGTGTATTATGTTTCGTTCAGCGGCCTGTTCCTGTTTCTGACGGTGCGGCTTATTGAAAAACGGCGCTGGAATTAGGAGGGGCGTAAAGTGAAGAATACCGAAAAGATTTCAAGGTCGCTGCGTACCCGCCATGTGAAGTACGGGGGCTACGCGGCCATTGTTACCCTTGCTGTCGTCGCGGGCCTTATTGGTATTAACCTGATTTGCCAGATTGTCGCGCCGCAGTTCGACTTGACGCAGAACAAACTGTTTTCGCTTTCCGAGCAGAGCCTCCAGGTGGCGGACAGCCTGCAAACGCCGGTGACGATTTACTGTCTGTGGGAGCCGGGGAAGGAAACGGCGCAGGTGAAGCAGATCGTGGATCTGTACGCGGCCCGGACGGGCAGCATACGGCTGGAGGACATAGACCCTGACAAAAACCCCGGTTTTGTGGTGAAGTACGACGAGGATAAAAGGGGTATCGAGAGGGGCTCGCTGGTTATTGAGGGCGAGAAGGATTTCCGGGTTATCCGCCTTCAGGATATGTACGAGGTGAACTACGCGAATCCCCAGAACCCGCAGATTACGGGTTTTTCCATCGAAAGGCGCATTACCGGCGCGCTTCTGTATGTAAGCTCCGGGGTGACGCCCGTGGTGTACGAGATTACCGGGCACAAGGAAGTGTCGATGGCAGAGCTTGCCATGCAGGAGATGATCGAAAGGGAAAATTACAGCCTGCGGCAGCTTAACCTGATTCAGGCCGATGTCCCGCAGGACGCCTCCGCCTTGATTCTGAACGGGCCCAAGTCGGATCTTACTTCGGCGGAAACGGAGAAACTGCGCGCGTACCTGGACAAGGGGGGCAGGCTTATTGCCTTGATGGATATCCAGACCGGCCCCTCTCCCAACCTTGACGGGCTTTTTTCCGCTTATGGCATCCGTTTCGAGTTCGGCGTTGTCGTGGAGCTGAACAAGGACTACATGACCGCGGGCAACCCCTATTACTGCGTGCCGGATATGGGCGGGCACGAGATAACGCAGGCCCTTCTGGAAAAAAAGTCCCCTGCTGTTCTGCCGTTTGCGCGGGGGGTGTCTTCCCTGGACGTGCGGCGGCAGTCGGCGCGGCTTGTCCCCTTCCTCGCTTCTTCCCAGTTGTCGTTTCTGCGCACGGACCTGTCGCAGAACACGCCGGATATTACGGACACGGATATCCAGGGTCCCATCGTGCTGGGTATGGCGGTTTCCGAGACGCTTGGGGAGGAGGAGACCCGGATCGTCGCCATTGGCTGCGGGACTTTCCTGGAGCCGCTTTCCCTGTTCGGCCAGGTTCCGGGGAATATCGACATGTTCATGAACGGCCTTACCTGGCTTGAGGAAAAGCCGGAAAACCTTTCCGTCCGTTCCAAGAGCCTTCTTGCCGCGCCGATGAATATGACGGAAAGGTACGTTATTATTTTCGGGCTGGTTTTTGTCGTGCTTGTCCCCCTTGCTCTTTTTGCGCTGGGTTTTGTGACCTGGCTGAAGCGCAGGCATTTGTAGGGAGGGGCGGCGATGTCGAGAAACCTGAAGGCTTTGGTTGCGGCCCTGGGGCTTGTGGCCGCCCTTATCGCCGGGTATTTTATCGCGAAGAATTATAAAAGCGCGCAGTTCGAGGAGCGCATCGCGGCCGTGCGGCCGCAGGAGATCCAGCTGTCCGCGCTGGTTTCGGACGCGGTGGTGAAAATCGAGGTTCCCACAACGGGTATCCATCTTGAAAAAAAGGGCGAGGACTGGGAGGCGGTTCCGCCTGACCCCTACCTGCTTGACCAGAGCGAGATTAAGGGGATGACTTGGTCCTTGTCGAATATGCGGGCTGACAGGATTATCGAGGAGGCGCCGAAGGACTTAAAGCCCTACGGCCTCGACCCGCCCCTGTGGCATACAATCGTCACGACCTCCGATGGCAAACAGGCCGAGTTTTTCGGCGGGGAGAGGACCCCTTCCCGTTCCGGCTATTACGCCATGGTGGCGGGCGACCCGAAAGTCTACCAGGTTCCCACCTATCCGGGGGAAAGGCTGTACCTTTCCAAAAAGGATATCCGGGACAAGGGGCTGCCGGAGTTTGAAAACCCCGCCGAGGTGCGGCGCATGGTTCTTGAGGCGGGGAAAAACCGGATACAGATTGACCTGGATGCCGGGGGCTTTGGCCATGTGCTGGGTTCGCCCTACAAGGTGCCTGTCCGGGTTGACCCCGCGCGGTTTTACGCCCTGATGGAATTTTTCAAGGCAATCCGCATAAGCGATTTTGACGAGGACAATCCCGCCTCGCTTGAACCCTACGGCCTTGGGAAACCGGCGGCGCGGGTTTTTATCCAAAGCGAGACGGCGGAGCTGGAACTGCTTTTTGGGAAGGCCAACGGCAGCCAGCAGTTTGCCAAACTGGCCTCCAATCCCGGGGTGTTTCTTATAAAGGACATCAGCCCCGCGCTGAAAGCCCTGGCCTTTGACCTTGTTGAAAGGAGCGTCGCGAATCCCCCCCTGGACAGCGTGGATTCCCTTGTCGTGCAGGGCGGCGGCAGGACCTTTTCCGCCGTTATAAACCGGCGGGACGGCGGGACGGCGTATTCCCTGAACGGCAGGGAAATCCCCGAAGACGGTTTTCGGGCTTTCTACGGCGCCTGCGCGGCCCTGTATATGGACGCGGAGCATCCCGGCCGTCCCGCGAAACCTGCCGCCGAGGAGGTCACGATTGAGTATGTTTTAAATGCTCCCTGGGGGGAGAAGGTCTCCGTGCGGCTTGCGCCCTACAACAGGGATTTCTACGCCCTGGTAAGGGAAGGCGCCGCCGAATTCCTTGTTTCCCGGCGGCAGGTCGAAAAGATTTTCACGGCGGCGGAGAAGGCGGGGCTTGCGAACTAGACGCTGGTAGCAAAGGCGAAAAACCGCTGAAGCGCACGGAATAAGAGGACCACTGACCGCGCGGAATAAGAGGACCACTGACCGCGCGGAAACCACAGACGGGAGAGGGGAATTTTTTTTGTGCTTCTCCTCTTTTTTCCCTGTCCGTAGCGTCAGCGTGGTCAGTGGTTATCCCCTTATCTTGTGTCCCTCACAACTCCATGATCTTCTCGCCGCCCCGGAAGAGGCTGAGTTTTCTGGTCGATTCCGACAGGGCGAGGGCGGCGGCGCGGCTTACCATGGTGATGGCGGCGGCCGCCGCGTGACGCGCCCCCAACCCGGGCGGGAGTTCCGCCAGCGGCACGCGGGTACGGAGGTAGGTCCCCGCAGACACAAGCACCCCGTCGCCGCGGACGATAAAGGCGCCGTCGATTTTTGAAAACTCCTTCACGGTTTCCGTCAGGGCAGGGTCCAGGATGTTCAGTTCCCCCTCGGCATAGCCCTTGAAGGGGTTGATGATCATCTGCTGGCAGTGGTTTTTTACCGCCTCGTAATCGCCCAGGACGAAAATACAGCCGGAGGGCTTTCCCTCGCGCCCCTCGTCGGCAAGCTCCCCGGCCAGCTCTATGGCGCGGACCAGCACCTGGTGTTCCAGGTCCGAAAAGCCCTCGTTTGAATCCAGGGAAAAAAAGATTTTGAACTCGCGGCTTATCTCCGTTACCTGCACCGCATCCAGCACCCCCGAATAGGGCAGGCCGAACACGCTGACAATAAGGTCTTCCTTGTCCACAAAATTCCGCGACAGGGCGAAAATAACGGAAAGCCCAATCTGGTTTGCCCGCGTAATCCCCTTGAAGGGAATCTGGATGATTCTCGCCGAAGCGAAGCGCCTTTGAAGCTCGTCGAATTTGCTTGTCGTTACAAAAACAAGCTCGCCCTGAACCACCGCGCGCTTGTCTTCCTCGAAAATATCAAGATTGTCCATGCAATCCACATGGACAAAAATATGGCGCGCCCCGATTTCCCGCGCAAGCTGCCCCGCGTGGCGCAGGCAATGGCCCGATATGGCAGGACGCCCGTCTTCGCCCTCCGGGGCGCAAGACGCCGCCATGCCCGTAAAAGCCAGGTACGCGTCCCTGTGCCCCCGCGCCGCGATAATGCCCTCATATACCGAGGGCGAAGACAGGCGCAGCGCCACCTGCCGCAGCACTTCGATATGCTCGTTTCTGTCCCCCGCGATCAGGATAATAAGCCGCACGGGCTCGCCGTCCGGCGCCTCGTAGGGGATCCCCGCGCGGCTTATTCCCAGCACGATGCGCGAAGGGTTTCCCTCCGGCAAAATCACATGGGGAATGGCGATGCCTTTGGATATCCAGGTGGAAATCGCCTTTTCCCGTTCCATGATTTTCCGGAACAGAACATCTTCGCCTTCGGCGGAGGGGTAGCGCAAAGAAAAAAACGCGGCCAGCTCGCGGAAGGCCCCGGTTTTGTTCTCCGCCTCCAAAAAAACGACGGCTTTCCTGTCAAAATAATCCTGAACGGGCATTTTTCCTCCTTGTTTTAAAATATATAATCACAGGGAAAATTATGCAACGAAGACCGCCAATTCCCACTGTCAACAAGTTAAGGCATAGGTCAGCCCGTGGGGCGCCAGGGATTGCAGCGGAAATCCCGCAAGCCCCGCAGGGGCTGAGGAATTGCAGCGGAAAGCTCGGTTTTTGGCGCGGGAGCGCCAAAAAGGCGCAGATCATTTTCTTACCTTGTTGACAGTGCACCAATTCCCGGTTTACCCCATGGCGTGCCCGGCCACCGGAAAACAGGGAACCCCGGCCACACGGACAGATACGGACTTTCTGATCGAAATCCAAATCCTTTTGTCCGTCTCTGTCCGCGTCTGCGTCCGTGTGGTCCGCGGTCAAATTCTTCCGTATTTCAGATTTTGGCGTAAAAGGCGTTTCCCTTATCGTCCGAAAGGATAAAGGCCGGAAAATCCCGCGCCTGTATGCGGCGCACCGCCTCCATGCCGAAATCGGGGAAATCAAGCGTCTCGCAGGCGGTAATATTTTCCGCAGCCAAAAGCGCCGCGGCGCCCCCCAGTGTTCCCAGGTAAAATCCCCCGTGTTTTTCGCAGCACTCCGTAACCAGCGGCAGCCTGTCCCCCTTCGCAAGAGTAACCAGCGACGCGCCCGCGGCCATGAACTCGGGCAGGTAGCCGTCCATGCGCTGGGCCGTCGTCGGCCCGAAGCTGCCGATGGCGTGTCCTTCGGGCGTTTTCGCGGGACCCGCATAGTACACGGGATGGTCGCGGAAATAGGCAGGCAGGGGTTTGCCCTTTTTGAGCATTTCAAAAAGGCGGGCGTGCGCCATGTCCCGCGCGACCACGAGCGGGCCGCACAGAAGCACCAGGTCCCCTGCCCGGTGGCGGGAAAGCTGCCTGCGGATCTCGTCCATGGGTTTATTCAAGTCAATGCGGGAAAGCCCCGCCGCAGGGCCAAGCGTTTCCCCGCCAAGAAAGCGGCCCGGTTCGCGTTCAAGGTTTTCAAGAAACACGCCGTCCCGCGTGATTTTCGCAAGGATGTTTCTGTCGGCATTGCAGGACACGCCCAGGGACACGGGGCAGGATGCCGCGTGCCGGGGAAGGCGGATGACCCGCGCGTCAAGGGCAAAGTGCCTGCCGCCGAACTGCGCCCCCAGACGGGTATCCCGGGCCGCTTCAAGAAGCCGTCCGCCCCACCCGGCATCAAGAAAAGCCCCCTGAAAGCCGCAGGCATTTCCCGCGCCCGCGTCCGGGCCGGTGTAACCAGGAAGCCCGTCAAGAAAACCGCTCGTGGCCAGCTTGAGCGTTTTCAGGTTCATCTCCGGGGAAAGGCCGCCCACAACCATCGCCAGGTGGTAGGGCGGGCAGGCCGCCGTGCCCAGCGCCCGCACCTTTTCCCTTATAAATTTTTCCAGGGCGGCCTCGTTCAAAAGCGCCTTCGATTCCTGGAAAAACGCCGTCTTGTTTGCCGAACCCCCTCCCTTGGCCACAAAAAGGAAACGGTACTCGTCCCCCGCCACGGCGTATATGTCGGCCTGCGCGGGCATGTTGCTGCCCGTGTTCGCCTCGCCGCACATGGAGGAAGGAAACATCTGCGAATAACGCAGGCAGTTTTTGTTATACGCCTCAAAAGCGCCGCGCGCCAGCGCCTCCCCGTCTCGCCCCCCCGTAAAAACGCGCTCGCCCTTCCACGCGACGACGGTGGCGGTTCCCGTGTCCTGGCACAGAGGCAGAAGGCCCTCCGCCGCAATGGCCGCGTTCCGCAGAAGGGCGCGGGCAACGTAGCGCTCATTCGCGGAAGCCTGCGGGTCATCCAGAATGGCCGCGGTTTTTTCCAGATGCGCGGCCCGCAGGTAAAAAGCGCTATCGTGAAAAGCCTCCTCCGCAAGGCGCTCCAGCGCGGCGGGGTTTACCCGCAAAAAAAACTCGCCCTTCCATTCCTCGAGCGAAAGATGCGCGTCTTCGGCCTCAAGCCTGCGAAAGCCGGTCGTCCTGTCCAGCGCCGCGAAAATCCCTGAAAAGTCCACCCGCGCAGTATAGCAAAAAAACCGGGCCGTGGTATACGGGGAAGTGGAACCAGGCCAGGCAACAATATAAAAAAAAGACTTTGGGCGCGTTTTTGGCGCAAAGCGCCAAAAACCGGGCTTTCCGCTCCAAGTCCTCGGCTTTGCCAGGTTGCATGGCCGAGCAGCCCCATGCAAAGCCTGCGGGCTTTCCGCTTCAATCCCTCGCGCGGAAGAATAAGAAAAACTGTAGACCGCCGCCCTCTGGCCATTGCGGGGGCTGCCATTTTTCTATTGCAAATGGCAGCCCCGAAGCAATCCCGGATGCCTCCACCTCGTCCGGGACCGCCCGCGCAGCCTGTGACGGCGGCGCGGATCGCTTGCGCGTAACGCATGGCCGTTTGTATTGTTTGTTAAAAACCGGTCTCGTTTCATAGCCGTATTCCACTTTTTTTTGTGTAGCACCCCTTTGCCACATAAACCCTTATCAGCCTTGTCGGGCGGCTGCCGCTGGTGTATGTTTGTGGTATGGAAACGGAAAATTCCGGGAAACTTGACCGAATTACCCGAAATCCCGCCGTCATGGGAGGCAAACCCTGTATTCGGGGTTTGCGGATTCCAGTAAGCCGGATTGTGTCCCAGATAGGCGTTGGGGAAAGCGTTGAGGAATTGCTGGTTGATTACCCTTTTCTTGAGCGGGAAGATATCATGCAGGCCATTAGGTATGCGGCGCGACTGGCTGAATGTCGTGAATATGACCTGGCTGGCGTTTGATTGGCCATAAAAATCGTTGTTGACGTAAACCTTGCAGGGCGTTGGCAACGATTGACCCCCGCAAAACCCACTGTCAACAAGTTAAGGCCAAAAGTCAGCCCGTGGGGCGCAAAGGATTGCAGCGGAAATCCTTTTTGCCGCCCGGCGGCAAAAAGATTGAAGCGGAAAGCCTGGTTTTTGGCGCGGGAGCGCCAAAAATGCGCACATATTTTCTTAACTTGTTGACATTGGATTTCTAACTGCTAACTTCATCCGCCCCCTTGCGCGGGATTGTTTTTTGCGGGATACTTTTATGCGGAGATTATGGACGCCAGGAGGTGAGGATGCGCGCGCTGGTTACGATTCAGAGAGTCAGGGCGATAACGGCTATTCCCGATTCGGATTTCCTTGAGGCGGCGCATGTGATGGGCTGGACCTGCGTCGTCAAGAAGGGGGAGTTCCGGGAGGGGGAGTTGGGGGTGTATTTCGAGGTGGATAGTTTTCTGCCTGTTGATCCGCGCTATGAGTTCCTGCGCGCTTCGTCGTACCGCGAGAACGCCGACAACGGGAAGGGGTTTCGCATCCGCACGGCAAAGATGCGCGGGCAGCTTTCGCAGGGCTTGCTTCTGATGCTGCCGCTGTTTCCGGAGCTTGGGGGCTGCGCCGAGGGCGAGGATGTCACTGAAAGGCTTGGCGTGAAAAAATGGTACGTCCCGGAAACATCGGCCGCGGGCGGGACCATCATCGGCGAGCGGCCTTCCGGGATTCCGGCTTCCGACGAGATTCGCGTGCAGTCGGCGCTGGAGCTGCTGGAGGAGCTGCGGGGAAGGGCGTACTACGTTACCACAAAGATGGATGGCACTTCCGGCATTGTGTATTATATCGACGGGAAGATCGGGTGCTGCAGCCGCAACAAGGAGATCAAGGACGAGGCGGACGCCTTGTACTGGTCGCCGGTTTACAAATACGGCTTGAAGGAGAAACTTGCCGGATACGGGAAAAACATCGTCCTTACCGGGGAGATTTGCGGGCCGGGGATACAGAAAAACAAACTGCGCCTCGCGGCGCTTGAATGGTATGTGTTCGATGTGAAGGACTGGGATTCGGGCCGCTACCTTCCTTACGACGGGGCGCTTGAACTCTGCGCGTCCCTGGGGGTTCCTTTTGTCCCGCTCGAGGAGCGGGGGGAGGGCTTTGCCTATACCCTGGAGGAGCTTTTGGAAAAGGCGCGGGGCAAGTACCCCAGCGGGCTTGACAAGGAGGGCATCGTGGTGCGCGACTCGGCTTCCCCAAAGGCCGTTTCGTTTAAGGTGCTGAACAACGACGCGCTGCTGAAAGAAAAGGATTAAAAGCAGCAATTCCCGGTTTCAAACCCATGGCGCGCTTTTATCGGAAAACGCGGGGCCTGCCACTGGGCCGCTTCGCGGCTTTCGGATTGTGGGCTGGGGAATCGCGAAGCGATTCCCCAGCGCCTGGTTGCAGGCAAAATGCCGCGGTCCTGGCTGTAAGCATGTCGCGCGTTTTAGGGGGCGCTTGGCCTGCAAAGCATCTTTTGGTGGCAGAGGCGCGGCATTTTGTTTATCCTGCAAGCGTGGACGCGGGCTTTTAGGGTTGTGGCCGCGACCGCCGGTGTTGGGGCAGGGATTTTTCCCGAATGGGAAAAATCCCTGGCTTGGTTTCGGGCTGCGGCTTGCAAAACCCGGTCTATTAGGGGTACTATGGTTTCATGATTAAGTTGCGTATGGCCTGCCCCTTTGGCGGGGCTTCCGTTTTTTTTAAGCCTGAGACGGAATCGACCCAGACG
>JAISXE010000037.1 GCA_031270615.1 Spirochaetia bacterium | reverse complement strand
CGATTTTGCTCGGCCATTAACCTATATATACGCCACAGGTTTTTTAGGGCCTCTTGCCCGGAAGCCTTGTTATTACAAACACGCTTTCGCGTGCGGTTGCCGGGGCATGCAAAATCGTGACCAGCCCTGCGGGCGCGCTCCGCGCCCCCTCCAATCGCCCTGCTGCCTGTATTGCGGACAGCGCTTTTCTAGGGGCTCTCGCCGTGCCGCCCGCAAGATAAACACGCTTCCGCGTGCCGCATAGCGGCGTCTGGCGCGGCCCTCCCGTCACTGTGCGGGGCCTTACCGTCTTCCCGTCCGCGCAGTCCGTGTTGTCCGTGGTTTTTCCCGCGCAAGGGATTGCAGCGGAAATCCCGCAAGCCCCGCAGGGGCTGAGGAATTGGAGCGGAAAGCCCGGTTTGCGGCGTTTTACGCCGCAAATGCGCCCAAATTCCGAATCCGCTTATTCCTTTTTCGAGCCCAGTTCCAGGATCAGCTCCACCTCGCCCTGGCTGAGTTTCGTGTGCGTGGCAATCTGGTCGACCTTCCAGCCTTCCCGCGCCAGCTTGCGCACGATCTCCTGCGTCCCCAGGGAGGGGGCGCCTTTCTTCCTCGCGGAGGAAGAGCCTCGCGGCCCCTCCTTGACGATGCTCCCCAAAAGCTTGATGTGCTCCTGCGCGGTCCGGGTGATTTCCCCCATGCGCGTCTCCGTGCGCGCCAGCCACTCCCGGACTTTCTGCATCTTGTCCGCGCGCTTTTCCAGGTCTTTCAGCAGGCCGTCGATTGAGGAGAGCTGCTTCAGCGCCGCCTCGACCTTGCCGCTGCCCGCCACCACGCCCTCGACCTTCTTCACCAGGGTGTCGACGCTTTCGGGGATGAGGTCCATTTCCCGGCGGAAGGAGTCCAGCTTCTTGTCCAGGGCTTCCAGGGCCGCCCGGTTCTGCTCCACGCCTTCGGCGGTGTTGTCCAGTATCTTGCGCTTTTTCTCAAGCCGGTCAAAGCGCGCGTCCACCTCGCCCTGCAAGGTCTGGAGGGTGCGGAAGGAGGCCTGTATCTCCACGATCTCCTCGTCGAATCCCGACACGTTCTGGATTTTCTGCTTGACGGTCTCCGACATGGCAATCAGCCTGTTGTAATCCTCCTCCAGCGTGTCGATGCGCCTCTTGTCCGCGGCAAAACGGGACATCTTCTCCGACACTTCCTCCCCCAGCTTGCGTATGCGCAGGAACTGGGCCTCCACTTCCTGGATTTCCTTGCGGTGGGCGTTGTTCTGCGCCATGTCGTTTTTCATCTCGTCGATGCTTTCCCTCAGGCTCTCTTTCAGGCTGTCCGCCCGTTCAAAGATCTTCGTCTGCTCGATAAAGTTTTTCTGCCTCCTGTCGATTTCCGCGAGGTTCAGGGACAGGAGCTTCGAGCTGTCTTCCATGCGGCCGAAAAGCTTCTGGTGCAGGGCGTCAAACTGCTCCCGCGTGTCCTGGAGGCTGGCGCGGAAAGCGCGGATTTTCTCGTCGCTCGCGGTCTCAAACGCGCCCATCTCCCGCGCGAAGCTGTCGCTGAACTGCGCGAAGCGGCCCTCAAAGCCGGAAAGGGCCTCCCCGGTCTTCCTGCCGATCTCCTCGCGCAGGGCGGCCGTCTGGCTTTCGAGTTTCCGCAGCTCGTCCTTGAGCGCGGCCCGCTCCTCCCGCGTGTTCTGGACAAGGTCGTTTTTCTGCCGCGCGAACTCTTCCTGCAAGGCCGCGATGGAGTCGGAAACGCCCACCTTCAGCCCGGCCGCCTGGTTCGTGATGTCCGCCTCGGATTCCCGGATCTTCTGCAACACCTCGGCCTGCCACACGGCCACCTCCGAGCGGATCGAATCCAGGAGCGCGGAGGCGCTGCTGTGTTTTTCGTCCAGGGTCGCGCTAAGGTTTTTCAGTTTAACCTCGTATTCCCTGGTGAACTTGTCCAGCTCCTTGTCCAGGAGCGTGTTCTGGCGGGCTATCTCCTCGTGGAGGAAGGCCTGCGCGCCCGACTTGGCCTGCTCGATCCGTTCCTCCACATCGCCGCGGAAGGCTTTCAGGGACTCGCCGGAAAAATCCATGCGCTCCTGCAAGCCGCGCTGGAAGCTGCCGAACTCCGAGGCCCAGCCTTCCATCTGGGCATTCATCCTGCCCTGGAAGTCGGCGAAACGGCTTTTCAGGCTTTCCGTGTAGCGGCTTTCCAGGCGGGACCGCTTTTCCTCGTTCTCCTTTGACAAAACCTCCAGGGAGGCGTCCACGCCGGCCTGCCACTGGATCCATTTTTCCTGTATGGCCTGTTCCCGGCTGCGGAGGTCCTGGAAGAAATCGTCCTCGAATATTTTGAGTTTTTCCGAAACGTTGTCATAGGCGCGGGATTTCAGCTCCGTCAGCCCCGCATCCACCCCGTCCATCGCCGAGCGGATTTCCTGCATGGAGGCGTCGATCTCCGCCTTGTAGGCAAGCTGCTCTTCCCGCATGCCTTTCCCGAAAGCGGAGAAATCCTCGCGTATTTTGAGGGAGATCCTGCCCATGGTGTCCTTCAGCGCTTTTTCCAGATTCTGGATGTCCTCGAAAACGCCCTCGACGCCCGAGAAACGGTAGCCCAGGTCTTTTTCGTAATCGGCCAGCCGCGCCTCAAGGCCGCCGACAATCCGGGTTTCCATGGCCTCGCCGGTTTCGGTGATCCGCATCTCGTACTCCGAAACGAAACGGCGCAGGGCCGCGTCGAGGCTCTTGGTTTTTTCCGAAAGCTCGCGCTCCAGCTCATCCGCGCGGCCGATGCCGTCGTGAAGGGCCGCGATCTGCCCCTTCAGGTGCTCCTCGTTGCTGCCCGCGATGCCCCTGCACTGCGCCAGGACATTCTCGCCCAGCCGCGCGCCCTCGGCGCGCAGCTCCTCGATCCTTGCCGCGAAGTCCCCGGCCGCGCGGCCGGCCATTGCCTCAAGCGCGCCGGTTTTCTCCTCCAGGCTTTTCTCCGCCTGGTACAGGCTGGCCTCAAGCCCGTCCAGCCGGTCCCTCAGCCCCGCGCCGCATTCGCGGATCGCCTCGCCGGCCTTCGCCTCAAGCGCGCCGGTTTTCTCTTCCAGGCTTTTCTCCGCCTGGCTTAAGGACACCTCAAGCCCGTCCAGCCTGCTTTTCAGGCCCTCCCCGTACTGGGCAAGGCTGTCGGCATGGGCGGCCTCAAGCTTTTTCAGCCGCGACTGGGCCTCGGCCCGCACGCCGTCGACAGAGGCGGAAAAGGCGCCCAGTTTTTTCTCGGCCTCCGCCCTGCCGGCATCTATCCTGCCGGAAAGCTCCGAGGAAAGCGCCTTGAGCCTCGCCTCGATATGTTCCTTTAATTTTGAAAGGGCAAGCGTTTCCAGGTTCTCGCCGCGTTTGGCGGCCTCATCGAGCCTGCGCGCGTACTCCTTTTCGGTCCCCGCGAGCTCTATGGAAACCTTTTCCACCAGCTCGCTACCCATGTTTTTTATATCCATGCGGATGCGCTCCGCGGCGCGCTGCTGCTCCGCCCCGGCGGTCTTCATCAGGCGGGCAAGCTCGTCGGCTTTCGCCGCCGCGGCGTCCGCGCTGCCCGCAAGGGCGCCGACCCTCTCGGCGGTGTCGCTCATGATGCCCTGCCGCAGGGCCTGGAGCGCCTCGGAATTCTCCTCCCGGAAACGCTGCACAATATCCGGGATGCGGCCCTCCTGCTCCTCCATCCGAAGCTGCGCCGCGCGGACGCGCTTGGCCACGGTATCCACGAATTCGGACTCTTCCTTGACGCGGCCCAGGTTTTCCTCCGCGCGGCGGGTCATCTGGATAAGCTCGTCCAAAACCTTGTCGTATTCGGCGATCCTCCGGCCAATCGCCTCGGTGGCGGAGATTTTCTCCTGCACCCCCTCCTCAAGGCCCTGGCTGCGCCGCAGGATTTCCTTCGCCGTCTGCTCGCGCACCTCCATCTCGATCCCCAGGTCCTTGAGTTCCTGCACCTTCTGCGCCACCACCGCGTCCAGTTCCTCGCGGGCCTTGTCCGCGTACCTGCGGACCTGGGCGAGCGTGCGGCTGTTCGTGTCCATCTTCCGGTAAACGCCGAGGATCACCAAAACAACCGCGATAACCACAAGCTGTCCCATAATTTCCATAAGTTTCTCCCCCCTCCCGGACACGCAAAAAAACGCGCCGATGAAACCTATTCTTCCGTAAGCCAGTCTCCCAGCCGCCTGAAATCGGAAAAAGAAAAATCCGCCCTCGAAGCGGGAGGCGCATGGCGCGTAACATGGGCCGCCATCAAACCCTGGTTTTTTGCCCCCACTATATCATAGGCGTAATTGTTGCCCACATACAAAATTTCCCCCGGCGGCGCCGCGAAAAAACCCGCCAGGTCCCGAAAAGGCTCCGGGTTCGGCTTTAAATAGCCGATATCCTCGCAGGACCTGCGGTAGTCCCACAGCCCGCCGATGCCCCAGGCCTCCAGCTTCGCCGACAAAGGAAAATCCGAAAGCGCCGCAAGCCTGAAGCCCGCCCCCTTCAGCCGCGCGAGGGTCTCCCTCGCGTGGGGGAAAAGCCTCGCCTTCCGCGTAATCGCGTCCCAGCGCCGGTAGAACACCGACTCGATAAGCATCTCCGCGGCCTCCGGGGAAATCCCCCTGCGCGCCGCGAACAGCTCCGCCTGGGTCCGGCGGAAATCCCCCACCGGGCGTATCTTCCTGATATCTTTCCTGACACGCGCGAAAGCCCGTACCGCCGACAGGTTGCGAAGCAGAAACGGAAGGGCGCGCACATACACCGCGCTGTTGGGATACAGCGTCCCGTCAACATCAAAAGCCACAACTTTTACCCTCATCGTACCTCTCGCGCGGATTTCTATTAAGGCTACAGTATAACGCAAAAACCGGACGGGGTGCAATACACGGAATCAGGAAGTTGGAAGTGAGGAATGAAGAAAAGAGTTGGGCGCCTTTTTTTGCCCCCGCGCGGGCAAAAAAACCGGGCTTTCCGGGGGTTCCGCCCCGCGCTTCGCGCCCCTCCAATCGCCCTGTTGCCTGTATCTCCCACAGCGCCTTTTTATGGGCTCTCGCCGTGCTGCCTGCAAGATCAACACGCCCTGAGCGTGCCGCATAGCGGCGTCTGGCGCGGAAAAATAAAAGAAACCACTGGCCGCGCGGACAAAAGAAGCCGGATTAAGAACCCCTCCCGCAAGCATGGGGGGGAGCCGGGCCACTGTCAACAAGTTAAGAAAATATGCGCGCATTTTTGGCGCTGGAGCGCCCAAAACCAGGCTTTCCGCTTCAATCTTTTTGCCGCCGGGCGGCAAAAAGGATTTCCGCTGCAATCCTTTGCGCCCCACGGGCTGACTTTTGGCCTTAACTTGTTGACAGTGGGAGCCGGGCTCACAGCGCCGCCACATCCTCCAGCGGCAGCGACAGGATGTCGGCTATGTCCTCGTCGGAATCCTCCCTGGCTTTCATCTTCCGGGCGCTTTGCAGCAGATGCCGGTAGGCCTTTTTCTCTTCCTTCGCGCAGGCTTCGGCCCAAGTCTTTGCACGGGTTTTTTCCGTGGCTTCCCTCACGGCCTTCCGCCGCTCGTCCTTGATGCTCGCTACTATCCCCTCGAACATTCCGGCAACCTCCTTCCTCTCCACCAGATCGGTTATCGCTGCCGCTTTCTCCCTCGGGAACCCCGCCCTGCCCAGCAGCACCGTCATCACGTCTGTTATCAGTTTGCGCAAATTCTTGGGGATGTTCAAGGACGCCACATGCTTCCGCAGCACCCCCTCCAGCGCCGAGATCCCGCCCCTCCTCGGCAGCTTGCCCACCGCGAGGATCGCAGACAGCGTGTCGCGGAACCCCATGACCTCCTCCATCGGGTAGCGGTTCATGTCCACCAGCAGGCACTCGAAGCTCGGGGTGTGTTTCCCGAAAAACTCCCTGCCCTCCGTCCGCTCCGCGAAGTTCAGCGCCGCCGTCCACCTGCCGGGCCCGTCGTAGAAGATGAGGGGCAGCACGGGGGGGTAGCGGAAGCCCTTCGTCCGGCTCAGGCCCGGGCGTTCTTTGTCCGCGTCCTTCTCGTACTGGTCCAGCACCAGGCAGACGTACTGCAGCATCTTGAAGCTGGCCCGGTGGTTGACCCTCGACTCGTGCTCCACGATGGCGATGACGAAAAGCGGCGGCCCCCCGTTTTTGAGGTTTACGCGCTTTACGGTGTCCGAGTCCCGGGCGTCCTGGGACAGCGGCTGGTCACTCGCTCCGCTCGTTGCTCGCCCATGCATCCCGGGCAGGAAGCGCCCGCTCATGTCCTGGATGTCTTCGGGGCCGGTTTCTTTCAGGATGGCTATGGGGACGAAGTCCCGCAGGAACTCGGCGAACAGCTCCGGGCTGCCGAAGATGAGCTTGTAGCAGTTGTCTTTCGCGTCGTGGATAACAGGCATGGGTATTCCTCCCTATACCTTATAAGTCTGCGAAAAACGGGGGTTTGATTTGGAAGGCATGGTCCATACCCCGGAGCTTGCTCCGGTAAGTCCATCGGTTTGCGTAAAAAGGTTCGTGTCTGAAAGTGATCGGGGCTGGTCGCATCCCTTCGGGATGCTGCTC
>JAISXE010000372.1 GCA_031270615.1 Spirochaetia bacterium | reverse complement strand
AATGCCACCTTTTCTCGTTGTGGCCGCGGCCGGCGGTGATAAAGACGCGCATTTGGCTTCGCCAAATGCCGTGGTGGCAACTCCCGCGATTTTGCGCGCGCAACATCGCGTCCGCCTGGTTGTGGGCGGGAATCGCCTTTGGCGATTCCCGCCCGCAACCAGGCGGACGCGATTTTGCGCGAGCAAAATCGCGGGCTTTGCCACCACGGCATTTGGCGAAGCCAAATGCGCGTCTTTATCACCGCCGGCCGCGGCCACAACGATAAAAGGTGGCATTTACGCTTGCGGGCCAAGCGCTTTCTATAGCGCATAACACACTCACCAACAAAACCGCGACATTTTGCGTATAACCAGGCCGGCACAGGGGAAAATCCTCCTTAAATTCCGTCTGCGTTTTCCGTGCGGTCAGTGGTTTTCCTTTTGGCTGGATGGATGCCCCTGGGGAAGAGGAGTGGGGGTAGCGGAAAAGCGTTTTTACGGAGTAAAAACCTTTGGAGCGAGGGGGAGCAGCGTAAAAAACGGCGGCAAAAGAGCATAATCCGCCCGTCCTTCCTGAGGCCGACGGCGCTCCCCCCCCTTGGTTTGGGCTGTTTTATCACTTCCCTTTCGGCGCGATTCCTGCTATAGTGGGGGCATAACGAAGACAGGAGCGTACATGAGCCGGTTTGACAGTGACGAGAACACGAAGGAAGACAAGGCGGGCGAGAGCGAGGCGTTTTTTCAGAAACTTCTGAAGACGCGGACGCTTTTGGTGTCGGGGGAGATTGACAAGGGCCTCGCGGAAAAAACGATTCGCGGGCTTTTGCTTCTGGAGGCGGAGGGGGATGCGCCTATCAAGATTTTTATTGATTCCCCGGGGGGGGATGTGGATGCGGGCTATGCCATTATCGACATGATGAAGTTCGTGGGGCCCGAGGTGTGGACGGTCGGGATGGGGCTTGTGGCGTCGGCAGGGGCGCTGGTTCTTTTGGGCGCGCCGAAGGGGCACCGCGTGGGGCTGCCGCATTCCCATTACCTTATCCACCAGCCGCTTTCGGGGCTGCGGGGCGTTGCCACGGATATCGAGATCCACGCGCGGGAGCTTGAGAAGGTGCGGGAGCGGATCAACGGTTTTATCGCGGACGAGACGGGCAAGCCCCTGGATCAGGTCGTGAAGGACACGGACAGGGACTTCTGGATGAACGCGGAGGATGCCCTCGCTTACGGCCTGCTGTCGGGTATCGTGGCGCGGCGTTCGGAATTCCCGGTTTAGGCCGGCGGCTTTTCCAGCGTATGGGCGACGACTGCTTTGCGGGGTTTTCCTCGGGGGATTTTCCGCCGGGGGTTTCCCTGCGCACGGGCAAGGTGCGGGACCTTGTCGACCTGGGGGACGAGCTTCTTATTACCGTGACGGACAGGATTTCGGCTTTTGACCGCGTTCTTGCCCTGATTCCCTCAAAGGGGGAGATCCTTTCGCGGGTCAGCCTGTGGTGGTTCGACGCGACAAAGGATGTCTGCCCCAACCACACCGCGGCGATCCTTTCGGCCCGCACGACGGTCGTGCGGAAGGCCAAAATCATTCCCATCGAGGTTGTCGTGCGCGGATACCTGGCGGGTTCCGCGTGGCGGGACTATTCCGCGGGAAGGGCCGTCTCCGGGCTGCGGCTCGCGCCGGGGATGAGGCAAAACCAGATTTTGGGGACGCCCCTCATCACCCCCTGCACGAAGGAGGCTTCGGGCCATGACGAGCCGATTTCGGAGGCGGACATCGTGGGCCGGGGCATCGCCTCTGCGGATCTGTGGGGGCAGGTCCGCGAAAAGGCCCTCGCCCTTTTCCGGCGCGGCACGCAGGTGGCGGCTTCCCGCGGGCTGATTCTTGTTGACACAAAATACGAGTTCGGCCTTCTGCCCGGGGGGGGGCTTGTCCTCGCGGACGAGCTGCACACCCCGGACTCCTCGCGCTACTGGTACTCCGCCGGCTACGAGGAAAGCTTCCGCGCGGGCCTCCAGCCGCGCCAACTGGACAAGGAACACTTCCGGGGCTGGCTTATCGACCGGGGCTTCATGGGCGACGGGCAGCCGCCCCCGATCCCCGATTCCCTGCGCCAGGAGGTGTCTTTGCGCTATATTGAGGCTTATAAAGCCATAATCGGAAAAAATTTCACAAAAAAAGCCCTTCCTTTTGAAGCAGAACGCAAAATCGTGCAGAGATATATATATAGGAATAAGTAAAACCGCCGGCATACCATATCCTTCCGGCGGTTGGAGGTAATGGTATGAAGAATGTTCTCTGTATTTTCTGCGCGGTTTTCGCTTTTTCGTCCTGCGGCGGCTGCTCGCTGGACTCCGAATCCGCCGCCGGGGACGGGTACGCGTTTCTTTCCTACAACGTGTGCAACCTTTTCGACGATGTCCGGGACGGGACGGAGTACGCCGAGTTTGACCCGGAGGGCGGCCGCTGGACCCCGGCGGACTACGCGCAAAAGCTGAAAAACGTGGGCAGGGTCATCGCCGAATCGGTCCCCGGCGGGCCGGATTTCGTGGCCCTGGTCGAAATAGAAAACGACAAGGCGCTTGCCGACCTTGCCGCCGGGCCCCTGGGCGATCTGGGCTACCGCTGGGGCGCCACCCTTCCGACCGCGGGTTCCGCGATCCGCGTGGGCTTTCTCTCGCGCTTCCCGGTGAAAGACCTGCGCGGGCACACGCCGCCTTCTTCGGGCTTCTTCCAGCGCGCGTTTCTGGAACTGAGCCTTGATTTGGATGGCGAGGCCCTTACGGTATTCATCTGCCACTTCAAGGCGAAAAGCGAGGGGGACGCGGCAACCGAGAACTCCCGCAGGCTCGCCGCGGACGTGCTTGTCCGGCGGATAGGCGAAATACGGTCCCCCGGCGGGCAAATCCTCGTCCTGGGCGACCTGAACGAGAACATTGACGAATACGAAAGAAAAGCCGGCGCGTACCCCACGGCGCTCATGCCCGCCTCCGGGGCGTCGGCGGGAAGCCTTCTGCCCCTGTATGTAAGCGGCGGCAGGGAGGAAGCCAGCCTTGAGGGGCAGGTGGTTTTTTATTCCCCCTGGCTGGACGACCCGCCCTTCCCCGGATCGTACTATTACCGGGGCTGGGAAACCATCGACCACACGCTGGTGTCGGCGGGACTCCTCGACGACGCGGGTCTTGTGTTTGACTCCTTTGATGTCATACGCGGCGGCTTTATGCTGGGCGCCTCCGGCGCGCCCAAAAAGGAATACTCCGACCACCTTCCCGTCCTGCTACGGATGAGGAAACAGCGCTGACTACAAAATAAAGCGGAAAACCGACGAAAGGGAAAAAACCGCTGACCACGCGGACAAAGACAGACAAAAACCGGGGTTTCTACACAACTCTATCTGAAAAAAAATCCGTCCGGGTGGTCCGTGCCGTGTGGTCAGTGGGGTCTGTGGTTTCTCTTATTCTGTTGCGCAAGGCGGGGAATTATTTTGGGATAGGCTCTAAAGCGGAAAATGCGGGCAAAAAACGAGGAATCCCGATCAAAAGCCCGCATTTCCAGCGGGGTCTGCGGCTTCCCCCATTCTTCCCCCGGCCTTGAAAGGCAGTTGGGCGTTTAGTCCCTCCATGGTCTGCCGCTCGTAGTCGGTGACCATGCCGACATTGTTTTTGAAAAGGCTTTCCAGCGCGGGATCAAAAAACCTGTGCCAGCTTTTGCCGCCTGCCAGGCGGAAGCCCCGGCGGACCTTG
>JAISXE010000363.1 GCA_031270615.1 Spirochaetia bacterium | reverse complement strand
CTGCGATTGCGGGCAATCGCCCTGCATTCAGGCAGGTTGTTGTAAGCGGGTAGAACACTGGGGGCTATCACGCGATTTCTTTCGCAATTTCCGGGGGCAATTTTTGCAGGGCAAAAATTGCCTACTTGTATTTCTTCGGCAAATTGTTTATACTGGGTGTTCTAATGAAGACAAACACGAACACGGACGATCTGTCCCGCAGTCTGGAAGACTATCTGGAAGTGATTTACCAGTTGGAGAAGAAAAACCGGGTTGCGCGGGTAAAGGATATCGCGGACGCGATGAATGTCCAGATGCCTTCGGTGACGGGCGCGATTAAAAACCTCAAAAGGAAGAATCTTGTCAATTACGAGAAGAACTCCTTTATCAGCCTGTCGGAGAAGGGGTTGGTGCTTGCGGAGTCGGTGCTGGACCGGCATTCGGCGCTGAGGGATTTTTTGCAGGAGGTTCTTTTGGTGCCCACGAAGACGGCGGAGGACCAGGCCTGCAAGATGGAACATGCCATCGATCCGGAAACCGCCCTGCGTTTCAGATGCTGCACGCGCTTTTTCAGGGACGAGGTGATTGGCAAAAAACTTGTCGATGCGGCGCGCTGGAAGAAGATCGTCACGGCAAAACCTTAAAGCATGGGCGTGTATCTTGACTGGGCGGCTACCGCGCCTATGGATCCGGGTGTCGCGGATTACCTGCGGGAAGTGGCTCTGGGGGTTGGGGGCAATCCGTCTTCTATCCACAGCTTCGGGGAGGCGGCGCGGGCACTGCTGGAGGAAAGCCGCCTTGCCTGCGCGGGCATTCTGGGCTGCGAGCCTTCGCGGCTTTTTTTTACCTCAGGCGGCAGCGAATCAAACAATATCGTTTTCAGCTCCTTCCTGCGCAGGGCGAGGCCCGGCCACGTCGTGACCAGCGCGGTGGAACATTCCGCAGTGTACGAGCCCAGCCGCGTTTTGGAGAAATTCGGCTGGCGCGTGAGCCGCGTGGGTCCGGGCAGGGGGGGGCGCATCGGCGCGGAGGAGGTCGCGGCGGCACTCGCGCCGGATACGGCGCTGGTTTCCGTCATGCTGGTGAACAACGAGACAGGCATGATCCAGCCCCTGAAGGAGATAGCCGCAGCCGTGCGCGCCTTTGAGCGCGGGAGGGATTCCGGCGGGCCGCCCAGGTGCAGGGGCATACATATCCACACCGACGCGGTGCAGGCCGCGGGGAAGATACCTTTTTCCCTGAAGGACCTGGGCGTTGACTCGCTTTCCTTGAGCGCCCACAAATTCCGGGGGCCCAGGGGGGTGGGGATCCTGGCGCTCTCGCCGACGGGCAGCGGCCTGGAGCCTGTGTATGTGGGCGGCGGCCAGGAAAGGGGCATGAGGCCCGGCACGGAAAACGTCGCGGGCATCGCGGCAATGGCCCGCGCCCTGGGGCTGGCCCACAGGGATATAGAAAAAAACCACGCCCGCGCCCAGGGCCTTATGGATATTCTTTTCCGGGCCATGGAGGGCTGCGGCCACTGCAGGATCCTGCCCGAGTGCAGGCTGCCCCACCCGGACTGGTACTCGCCCTATATCGCGAGCCTGGCCTTCCCGCCGGTGCCGGGCGAGGTGCTCGTGCGCGTCATGAACGACAGGGGCTACGCCGTTTCCACTGGCTCGGCCTGCTCCGCCCGCAAGAAAAAGGATACCCGCGTCATCGAGGGCACGGGCGTTTCAAAAAAAACCGCCTTTTCCTCCGTGCGCGTGTCCATCGGCCCCGCGACAGGCGAGGAGGAAATCCGCGCCTTTGCCCGGGACCTTATGGAGGAAGCCGCCATCCTCTTCAAGACGGCAAGCTGATGGACGCCCCTTTTCCCGGCGGGGTTTGCGGGGGCGGCGAAAGCGGCGAGACGCTTTTCCTTATCAAGCCCGGGGAGCTTATGCTCAAGGGCGACAACCGCCCCGTGTTCATGCGCGCCCTGCGGCGCAACCTGCGCGCCATGCTGGCAGGCATACCCCACAGGCTGGAGGACAGGCACTGCCGCATCTACCTGCATGCGGGGCCGGGGCACGCGGAGGAGGCCGCCCGGCGCCTTCGCCGCTTTATCGGCATTTCCGGCTTCGCCCGCCCAGTGGCCTGCTCCCGCGACCTGGACGCGATGGAGGAGGCAGCCTCCCGCATAGCGCGGGCCTGCCTGGCCTCGGGCAAAGGCCCCGCCTACAAAATACACGTCCACCGCGCGGACAAAACCTACCCGCTCGACTCCTACGCCATTGCCTGCGAGATCGGCAGCCGCCTGGGCCGGAGGTTTCCCGAACTCAAGGCGCGGATGAAGGACCCGGCCTGGGTCCTGCACATGGAAATACGGGAACAGGTCTTCTCCTACGCCTTTGCCGAGGAGGGGGAGCGGGGCCTCCCCGTGGGCGTGGCGGGCAAGGGAATCCTCCTTCTGTCCGGCGGCATCGACTCCCCGGTCGCGGGCTACCTGATGGCAAAGCGCGGCCTGAGGCCCACCTGCGTGTATTTCCACTCCCACCCCTACACCGGCCCCCAGGCCCGCAAAAAGGCCGAAACCCTTGCGGGCATACTGGCGGGGCGCATCGGCCGCCTTGACCTGCACATCGTGCCCTTCACCGACATCCAAGTCAAAATCCGCGAGCGCGCCCCCTCGGCAGAAACAACCCTGCACTCGCGGGCCTGCATGATGAGGATCGCCTCGCTCCTCGCGCAGCGCAAAAAGGCCAACAGCCTCGTCACCGGCGAAAGCCTCGCCCAAGTCGCCAGCCAGACCGCCGAAAGCCTGCGCTACACCGGATCGCACAGCAGCCTCCCCGTCTTCCGCCCCCTCATCGGCATGGCAAAAGAGGAAATCATCGCCATCGCGCGGAAAATCGGCACCTTTGAAACATCGATCCTGCCTTACGAGGACTGCTGCAGCGTCTTCTCCCCGCGCCACCCCCTCATCAAACCAAAATTCGACGCCATCCGCGCGTCCTTTGAAAGGCTTGACATCGAGGAGGACCTCCTCCGCGCGCTCAAGGCAGCGGAAGTCCTGGGTTTTTCCGGGGAAACCGGATAAGAAAAACCAACCACGAAGGCGCGGAAGGCAAAAAAGGAATAAAATTGGGGCACCGCGCCTGAATGGGCGCGCGAAGACGGCCGCTGACCTCACGGACAAACTGACGGCACTGGCGGAAAGAAGAGGCAAAGAAAACCACGGACCTCACGGACAAAAGCCGGAAATCCCTATCAAAAGTCTGTGGTTTCCGTGTGGTCTGTGGTGGCTCTTTATGATGAGCAGGCGCCGCACATAGTAGCGGCTGCCGCCCTATGCGGAATTCTTGGCCGCCGCCGGGGCCTCTTTCTTTTCCGTGGAGGAAGAAGCGGTTTTTTCCGCCGCAGCGGTTTTTTCGCCGGGGGCGGTACCTGCCCCGGCGGGTTTCGTTTCCGTATCCGCAGGTTTTTTGGCCCCGCCGCCCGCAGAGTTTTTTTTGTTGTCGGTTACATAAAAGCCGCTGCCCTTGAAGATGACCCCCGCGCCGCCGCCGATAAGCCTGCGCAGGCCCTTGCCGCATTTTGGGCAGGTACTCAAAGGAGCTTCGGACATATTCTGAAACACTTCAAATTTATGACTACAGCTTTTGCATTCATATTCATATGTGGGCATTTTTCCCTGTCTCCTGAAATAAAAGATGCTGATATGGCTAAAATATACCACGATTTGCCTGTTTTGGGCAAGGGCGCCGCGCAATTCCCCAGGGCATCGGCGTTTACCCTCGCTATATAGAATTAGATTGCGCGAAGCGCAAAAAGCCCGTGGGGCACAAGGGGCTGGTCGCAATTTTGCTTCGCAAAATTGCTGCTCGCCCATG
>JAISXE010000320.1 GCA_031270615.1 Spirochaetia bacterium | reverse complement strand
AGACAGTCTCCAAGAGAAACCTGACGACGCGGAAAATACGGAAAATATGGATTTTTTGATCGAAATACATGGCTTTTGTGCGTGTTTGCTGTGTTGTTCGTGGTTAATTTTTATTTTTGCGTAAGGTGAGGTTCTTAAACAAGTCTAATGAATTTGAAATGCTGTCCGGATATCCGCTATACCTTTACCGTGTGCCGCGCGGGTTTCCCCTGGTTTTGTCCCGGAGTTTTGAGCTTTTCCAGTTCCCGCGCGTTCATGATAAGCATTTGCAGGCGGTTTTCGATGTTGGCAAAGCTGGTGTCGGGGTCGTAGTCCAGGGGCAAAATCTGGATGTTGGGGTGTTCTTCTTTGAGGCGCTTGACAACGCCCCGGCCGCAGATGTGGTTCGGCAGACAGCCAAAGGGTTGTAGGATGACAAACGAGTGTACGCCCCGGGAGGCGTGATGCAGGATTTCTCCGGGAATAAGCCAGCCTTCCCCGCTTGTGAAGGTGCGGTGCATCACGTGGTCGGTGGCGGCCGCTATTTTTGGAAGGCGCGTGGAGGGTTCGTAGAGGGGGTGCACTCGCGCGGTTTTTTCCAGTTTGTCCAGGGCAAAGTCGAAAAGCCCCTCGCCTATGTAGGCGCTTATGGCCTCGCCGAAGGGGTAGCGTACATGGAAGTCCTTCATTTCGGATATTTTGCGCAGGTAATCGCGGCGGAACACGTCGAGCATACGCGGAAGAATCACCTCCATGTTGTGCTTCTCCAGGTATTCCTCAACATAAAAATTGGAACCGGGATGGTAGTTAAGGAGGTACTCCCCGATGATAAAGACCAGGGGTTTGCGCACGCTCCTGTCATAGGGAATCCCGCACATCATCGCGACGCCTTTTTTGTAGGCTTTGACGGCGCCCCGTATGCCGCCGGAATCAAGGCCGCCGGCAACCAGGTCTATCGCCGCGTGAAACACGCCTTCGGTTTCGCCGGGGTTCGTTTCGTAGGGGCGTATTTTACGGAAAAGGTCTTCCAGAATGTCCATTATGATAAGCCCCCAGAGCATGCGCATTTCAAAGGCCATGCCCAGCTTGAAACCGGGGTACATGTTTTTTGAATCGAGTTTATCAGTGGTGATGATGGGAACCTGGGAAAAGCCCGCCTCATCCAGTGCCCTGCGCGCGAGGCTCGCGTAGTGGGACAGGCGGCAGTCGCACTGGTATTTGGCAAGGGCGATGACCACCTCATCGGGCGCGTACTGCCCGCTTTCCAGAACCGACAGCCCTTCGCCTATATTCATCTGCGCGGGGAAGCAGATGTCGTTGTGCACGTATTTTTTGCCGAGCTTGATGGCCTGCCGTCCGCCAAGGGGCAGAGGCTGCACCTTAAAGCCCTGGCGGCGTATGGCGGCGCTGGCGATTTTACAGAAGGCCGCGGACACGTTGGGGATAAGCAGGGTTTTGTTTTTCCAGTCCGCTTTGGTAAACTTGACGGGGTAGGGATCCTCCAGGCCGCGCAGGCGCAGAGAGGCGGAGGCTTTTTCGCGCCGCGTTTTGATGGTTTCAATAAAGGATTTTACCCTGATGGTGAGCGGCCCCGCCGCGTCCCCTTCGTCGAGTTTAAGGATAAGGGGGTCTTTGCCGGAGATGAGGTTCATAAGCCGTATAACCTCATCGGTCAGGATGGCGTCGTGGCCGCAGCCGAAACTGACAATCTGCACGTATTCCAGCGCGGGACTGCGGGCCGCGCAAATTGCGCCTGACATCATGCGCGCGTGAAAGTTGTTCGTGATTTCGATGCGGGTGGCGCGCAGGTCCGTCAGGTTTAGGCCCGGCAGGGAGTCTACCGTCAGCACGGGGATGCCCAGGCGCGTAAAGTAGCTTGAAAGGTCGTGATTTACAAGCTCGTCGTTGTGGTAGGGCCTTCCGGCCAGCACCACGGCGAAGCGGCCTTCTTTTTCGGCATAGGCGATAACGCGCTTTGCCTCGCCGGTAAGCTCTTTCTGAAACAAGGCGAGCGCCGCGTCGCCCTGCGCGATGGCCCCGCGGACTATGTGTTCGGGAAGGCCAAAGACCGTGCGCACATAATCGCAGATTTGCCGGGTTCTGTTTTTCTGCGTAAACCAGTGGAAGATGGGCGTGTCAAACGCCGTATCCCAGCGGCGTTCGGGGTCGTCGCTGTAGCGTATCACAAGGGGATAGCCTTTGACGACGGCGCACACGTAATCCGACAGGGGTTCGGTGTTCTCCGAGGGCATACGGATAATCATGGGCATAAAAATCCGATCGGCTTTTTTTTCGATTAAATCCCGTATGTGGCCGTGAACGAGTTTTGCGGGAAAGCAGACGGTATCCGAGGAGACAAATGAGAGCCCTTGTTCAAACAGGGCGCGGCTGGATTTCCGGGAAATAATCGTGCCAAAGCCCAGGGCCTTCCAGAACGTTGTCCAGAAGGGCATACTGTTCCAGAACTCCAAAACGCGGGGCAGGCCTATGCGTATGTCCTTGGCGGGACTCAAAGGGGTAACCGGATAATCCTGAAAAAGAAGGCGCTCCCGCAGCTTCATAAGGTCGGGAACGGCCTGCATTTTGCCGGTAATTTTTTTTACCTTTTCCCGCACCTCCGCGCTGCCCGCCTCGCCAATGATCTCCCCGCGTTCGCAGCGGTTGCCGGTCACGTAGGTCTCCCCGTTGGAAAATCTGATGAGCGTGCGGCTGCAGTTATTGCTGCAGAACGGGCAGACGTATTTTGACTCCTGCGTGTAGTCAAAGTCCCGCAGAGCCTCCAGGCCGATAAAGCGGGAGGTAGCGCATGCGGTTTTTTCCACATGCCTTTTTGTCAAAAGCGCGATGCCTATTGCCCCCATCTCGCCGGGGTAGGGCGCGCGGATAATGGTTTTACCCGTGTACTGTTCCAGCGCGCGCAGGACCGCGTCGTTTTTAAAGGTTCCGCCCTGTACGACTATCCTCTCGCCTAGGCCGGAAAAATTGGAGATGCGCACCACCTTGGTAAACACGTTTTCTATGATGGAGCGGCACAGGCCGGCCATGATGTCCTCCGGCTGCTTGCCGTTTTTCTGTTCGGTGATGATGCAGCTATTCATAAAAACCGTGCAGCGGCTTCCAAGCTCCGCGGGATTTTTCGCGCGAAAGGCCGCGCCGGCAATCTCTTCCACGGGTATGCCAAGCGTCCTGGCAAAGTTTTCCAGGAACGAGCCGCAGCCGGCGGAGCAGGCTTCGTTAAGCGTAATGCCGGTAACAATATCGTGGTTGATGGTAATGGCCTTCATGTCCTGGCCGCCTATGTCCAGGATAAAACTTGCTCCCGGCACGTACTTGAGGGCCGCGGCCGCGTGGGCAACCGTTTCCACCGTGTGATAGTCCGCGGACAGGGCCCTGGCAAAGAGGACTTCCCCGTAGCCGGTTGTTCCTGCGGCGATAATGTTGAGATCTATGCCGAGGCCGCGGTATTTTTTTGCCAGATCGAGGAGCGCCCTGCGAATAACCCTGAGGGGCTCGCCGTTGTTACTTGTATAAAACGCGTCCACGAGATTCTCTTCCTCGTCAAGAAGCACAAACTTGGTGGTCGTGGAACCCGCGTCTATGCCCAGGTATACGCGGAGGGGCTCGCCTGCTTTTGCCCGCGGCTGGGGGGCGGGCGGCGGCCGGTGGCGCGCCTGGAAGGCGGAAAAATCCGCCGAGGAAAAAAAGTAGTTCTTTTTTATGTCGGGAATATCGCCTCGGATATTCTCCCGGTAGGAAGAAAGCGCGGTCAGAGCCTGGGCGGGCAGGAAGTCGCAGGGGAAGTCCGCAAATATTTCGCCTAACGAAAGGGCCGCCCCGTGCGCCACAATGGTTTCGGGATTTTCGGGACGGATAATGCCCGCCTCGCCCAGAGACAGCCGTTGGGCGAATACCCTGATAAGCGTGGGGTTAAAGGTAAGGGGGCCGCCCTCAAAAATAATGGGAGGCTTTAACTCCAGCCCCTGGGCGAGGCCTCCTATTGTCTGCTTGGCGATCGCGTGAAAGGCCGAAAGGGCAATGTCTTCTTTTAGAACGCCCTGATTCAGGAGCGGCTGGATGTCGGTCTTGGCGAACACTCCGCAGCGGCCGGAAATATCGTAGACATGCGCGCCCCGCGCTGCGTAGCCCTCAAAATCCTCCACGGGAATCTTTAAAAGGTTAGCCACCTCGTCGATAAAGGCCCCTGTTCCCCCCGCGCAGCTTCCGTTCATCCTCATATCCGAAGCCACAAGCCTGCCTGAAGCCTGGTCGTGATAGAAAAAGACGATTTTCGCGTCCTGCCCGCCCAGTTCTATGGCGACCCGCGTATGGGGGTAAAAATTTTTTACCGCGAGAGAGTTTGCCACAACCTCCTGAATATAGGCGGCGTGGATAAGGTCTGCTATCGTCTTGCCCCCAGAACCGCATACCGCGACGCGCAGCCGGGAACCGGGAAACTCCGCCAGGGCTTCTTCGCAAAGCGCCGCGGCCGTTTCGCACTGACGGGCGTTATGGCGGGTGTAGCGGCGCAGAAGCACTCCGGATTCCCCCGGGGCGATGGCCGCGATTTTTGCCGTTGTGGAGCCAACGTCTATGCCCAGCCAAATTTCGGAAAACATCTTACTCATGAAAAACCGTATTTAAAATACCGGAGAAAGCGGGATACAGTCAAGGCGGCGGAGCAGGGAATGACGGAATTACAAATTCGGCATGTTTTCCGCGGGAAAAGAACCTCGAAAAACCTAATGCAGGAGGCTTTCACTGTTGTCAGAGCGGGAGCAATAGTTATCTTGCGATATGCGGGCAGGATAACCTCAGCCGGGGCCGGAGAGCAAGGCGCATGTACGGGAGGTCATCAGACCCTCTGGGTCTGGCGCTGTACGGTTTCCGGTAAAAGGTGGTATACTGTCCCTGTGGCGTGTCTTTGCCGTATTGGCGCGCCGGGTAAAACCGGAAAAAAGAGGAGCCATGAAGCCGATCAACCGCCTTCCGTTATTACTTTTGACCATTTTGGCATTTTATGCCTGTGAGCGATCCGCGGCGTCACGGGGGGCGGGGGAGCAAAGCGGCCTTGTCCAGGGAGGAAGTCTATGAAAAAGATTTGTTTGGCGCTGCTGGTTTTCCTGCTGCCCCTTTCGTTTGCCGCGGCCCAGGAGAAGTCCGCTCCACGGAAATTCGCCCTGGTCATCGGCAACGGCGCGTACCGGAACCTTGCGCGGCTCAAAAACCCGGTGAACGACGCCGGCGATATGGGCGCGGCCCTGCGGGGCCTGGGCTTTACCGTGGAGAGCGT
>JAISXE010000281.1 GCA_031270615.1 Spirochaetia bacterium | reverse complement strand
GCGGACAAGGAGGTCCTTGAGCTGTATACGAGGGACGGCGGGCTTATCGACAACATGAGGGACGGCGCGGCGTGCATCGACATGACGTCGGCCAAGGGTTCCACGAAGCAGGCCGTGGCGGACTGCGCGAGGCAAAAAGGGAAAAATATAGGCGTGATTGACGCGCCGGTTTCCGGCGGGGTGGCGGGCGCGAAAGCGGGAACGCTTACCATCATGGTTGGCTGCGAAAAATCCGCGTTTGATGGATACCTGCCGGTTTTCCAGGCAATGGGAAAGAAAATCGTCCACACGGGGGACATCGGCAGCGCCTCGAATATCAAAATGATTAACCAGATGCTGAACGCCGGAAACTCCGCGATAGCCTGCGAGGCCCTGTGCGTGGCAAAGAAACTCGGCGTCAATCTTGAGGCCATGTGCGAGATTATAAACGATTCAAGCGGCGCCAGTTTTGTTTTCAAAAACAACGTGCCGCGTTTTATAAAAGACGACCACGTTCCGGGCTTCAGGCTTGATTTGATGAAAAAAGACGTTGGGCTTTTTATTGAAAGCGCGCAGCAGCAAAACGCTTTTACGCCGATGTCGGACTTCGTGTACCAGGTATTCAAGGCAACTTCCAATCAGGGGCATGGCGGGAAGAACACGACGTATATCTTTAAATGGTTCGAGCAGAGCCAAGGGCAATAATCCTTCCGCCGGGAAAAGCGGAGGGTTAAAAAAAAATAATGGAGGATTGTATGAAACGGACTGTATCTGTGGTTTTGTGTTTGGTGTTTGTGTGCTTTTTCGCGTTCGCGGGCGGCGGCAAGGAAGGAAGCGCGGAGGGGGAAGCCCAGTACCCAAAGGGCGACATCAGCGTTCTTATTGCCGCGGCTGCCGGCGGGGGGAACGATTTGCTGGTGCGGGCTTTGCTTCCCAGCCTTGAGCGCACTTTGAAAGTGTCGGTTGTCCCGGTGAACCAGCCGGGGGGAAGGGGCGCGATTGCCTTTAACGAAGTGGCTTCCGCGCGGCCGGACGGGCAGAAACTCTATTTCAATTCCAAAAGCGCCCTGCTTATGAAGTTCAACGGAATCGAGGAAGCAAAAATGGAACGGCTTGTTCCGGTGGCCCAGGCTGCCGAGGATGTGAGCATTTTTGTTGTGCGGAGCGACTCTCCCATCAAAAACATCAAAGACCTTATCAATCACATCAAAACGTCAAAAGAGCGGGTAAAAGCGGGAAACAGCGGCATGGGCGCGCTGTGGCACTTGTCCCAGATTCTGTTTTGCCAGACCATCGGGAGCGACAATATCCTTTCCATCGCGTACAATGGATCCTCCCCGATGCTTACCGCGCTTGTGTCGGGCGAGGTCGAGTTTGTCACCTGCGGGCCGGAAGCGAAATCCTTTATCGACGCCGGCAAGGTGCGGCCCCTGTGTGTCGTGTATCCCGGCCGGTATCCGTCTTTCCCCGACATTCCTACTTTGAAGGAAGAGACGGGGCTTGATTATGATTATCCCGTATGGCGCGGGTTTTTTACCACCGCGGGGACGGATCCCAAGATTCTGAAAATACTTTCGGACGCGCTAAAAATAGCCGTGGAAAGCGAGGAGTTCAAAAAATTCACCGCGGTAGGAATGATCGCTTCCTTCAAAGACTCCAAGGCTTTTGCCGAAATTGTCGACAAAGAGCAAAAAAGCCTTGAAATTTTAATGCCGGGGGTGATGGCGCAAATCAAGTCCGCTGAATCTTCAGGCGGGAAAAAATAAAATGATTTTGGCTGCCGCGGGCCGAATGCGCCGCGCGGCGGCCTTTGTTTTTGGAGGTGCGCCGTGAACGATTTCGTTTTTTCCGCCATAATGATGGCGGTGTCGCTTTTTGTTTTTATCGCCTCAGAAACATTCGCCGCAAAAGGCAACAACGCGTTCAGTCTGGCATATAACCCCGCTTTTTATCCCAGACTCATCGCTTTTACCCTTTTTGCCATGGCCTGCGTTTTGATGTTCCAATCAATACGAAAAGGCGCTTTGAAAAACGCCAGGATCCATGTTGACCGGCAGAGACTCGCCAAGGTTTTTAAACTTTTCCTGATTGTTTTGTTATATATCGTTGGCATAAATTACGCGGGATATATCATTTCTTCCGTACTATGTGTTTTTTTGTCTGTCGCCATCTATGGAGGCTCGCGCAAACAGGCGTTTGTCTACTGCATCGTCATTACCGTCGCCCTGTATCTGGTTTTCCAGATCGGCTTCAGGATTCCTCTTCCCAAAGGCGATATTTTTGAATACTGGAGGTGAACAGTGGGTAGTTTTGATTTGTACCTTATGGGCTGGCAGTTGATTGATCCGCAGGTTTTTTTAATGATTTTTCTTGGGACATTGCTGGGAATAATTGTCGGCGCGCTGCCGGGACTGACAGCCACCATGGCGGTTTCGATTATTGTTCCGCTTACCTATAAAATGTCCCCGGTTGTAAGCATTCTGATGCTGCTGGGCGTTTACTGCGGCGGGAATTACGGCGGGTCAATCTCCGCGTGCCTTATCAACATACCTGGCACGCCTTCCGCGATTATGACGGGCCTTGACGGGCACCCGCTCGCACGGCGCGGAAAAGCCGGGCTGGCTATCGGAATGGCAACGCTGGCTTCGGTTATTGGGGGATTATTCAGTGTTTTTATTCTATCTGTTTTTTCGCCGATTATCGCGAATATCGCGCTCAAATTCAAATCGCTGGAAATTTTTGGCGTCGCTTTGTTCGGACTCAGCGTTATCGCATACGTCTCGCCCGGGTCCACGTTAAAGGGCATCATGGCGGGTTTTTTTGGTTTGCTGGTAGCCACGATAGGGTTTGACCCCACCATAGGCGTTTCCCGCTTTGGTTTTGGCAGCACAAATTTGCTGGGAGGCATTGACTTCGTTTCCGCCATGATTGGCCTTTTTGGAATGTCGGAAATGCTTGCCAATATCGAGAAAACAAAGAAAGAGCGGGATTTTGGCTTTTTGCAGGAAAAAGTCACAAAAACCTGGGGCGCCCTCAAGTACATACGAAAACTGAAAGCCGTTCTATTGCGCTCCAGTATTGTCGGCGTTATTATTGGCGCCATTCCCGGCGCGGGGGGAACCATCGCGGCCATAACCGCCTACGGCCTCCAGAAGAAAGTTTCCAAATATTCCCATCTTATGGGGCAGGGAACGCTGGAAGGAATCGCCGCCCCTGAGGCGGCGAACAACGCCTGTACCGGCGGCGCGATGACTCCTCTTCTTTCCCTCGGTATTCCGGGGGACGCGGTAACCGCCGTTTTGATCGGCGCGTTTATCATCCACGGGATAGTCCCCGGGCCGATGATGTATACGACAAATCCCGATATGGTTTCGGCGATATTCATCGGAATGCTTTTGGCAAACATCATCATTCTGTTCATCGGCATGCCCGGCGCAAAATACATAAGCAAGCTGCTGAAAATTCCTTCGCAGATTCTGAACGCGCTCATCATCGCGCTGTGTATCATCGGGACCTTCGCGATAAAAAACAGCCTGTTTGACACCTGCGTCATGCTGACATTCGGAGGCATCGGTTACCTTTTGTCAAAAGCGAAAGTTCCCAAGGCTCCGATTGTGCTTGCGCTGATACTGGGGCCAATGATGGAGGAAAATCTGCGGAGGTGGGCCGCGCTCGCCGAAGGCAAATACTGGACCGAATTTGTAAACGCGGTTCTGACGAATCCTGTTACCCTGTCGATGGCCCTGGCGACGTTGGCCGTTCTGCTTGCCCCAATCATCATGAAGAAAAAGCATTTTTCCGAAGATGACATCCAGTTCACTTCGACAGCAAGCGACATTGACCCGAATGACATAATTTTCGCGGAGAAAAAATAAGGGGAAAACACTGACCGCACTGAAAAACACTGACCGCGCGGATTTTTTTCTGAAATCATGATTCTCGTCTATGGGGCTGCCGTAATAATTCAGCCTGAATTTCGCGGGATTGTCAGCGGGGCCGTCCGTGAGGTCCGTGGTTTCTTTCCCGGCTGGGGCCGTCAGTGAGGCCCGTGGTTGCAATCAGGCGCCTGGCGGCGCTTATAAAAGCTGACAAGCGAGCGGCCGTAGGCGCGGAGATCCGTTTGCGCGAGCGCGGGGGTTTCCTTTGGCAGCGCGTCCTCTTTGGGGTGGTGCATGATCGCCATGCCGCCTTCGGCCAGAAGCCGCGATTCGCCAACCATGCCAAGAAGCTGGGCCTTGAAGCGGTAGGGGAAAGGCGGGTCAAGAAAAATAAAATCAAAAGGCCCGCCGGCCGCGAATTTCAAATAACGCTCGGCAGGCATGATGCGTACCTGCGCGCAGCCCTCCGCGAGCGCGGCGTTTGCCAAAAGCACCTGCCGCTTCCCCGCGTCTTTTTCCACCAGGACAACGGAAGCGGCCCCCCGCGACCAGGCCTCAAGGCCGATAAGGCCCGAACCGCTAAACAGGTCCAGAAACGCCGCCCCCGGCAGCCCCTCCTGGATGATGGCGAAAACCGATTCCCGCATTTTGTCCATCGCCGGCCTGATGGTCCCCGCGGGGCACCTGATCTGCCTGCCCAGCAGCCTTCCGCCGGTAATCCTCACGCCGGGGCCCCCACCCCGCGCAGGCAGGAGTGCTGCGGGGCAAGCAGGCCGGGGTCCTGTTCCAGGATGGCGTTTGCCGCCGCGCGGGCGCTCAACATGAGCCGCGTGTCCCCGGGAAGCGCGGCAAACCTGAAATCAAGCAGCCCCGCCTGGCGTACGCCCGTAAGGTCCCCCGGGCCGCGGAGGAGGAGGTCCTCTTCGGCTATGCGGAAGCCGTCAGTGGTTTCCTTCATGACCCTCAGCCGTTTCTTCGCCAGCTCCGTGTAATCCGGGGAATACACCAAAAAGGCGTAGGATTGGCAGTTGCCGCGCCCCACCCGCCCGCGCAGTTGGTGCAGGGCCGCGAGGCCGAACCGCTCGGCATGCTCGACGACCATGCAGGTGGCGCCGGGGACATCGACCCCGACCTCCACCACGCTTGTCGCCGCGAGGACGCGGATTTCCCCGGCGGAGAAAGCGGCCATGATGTTCCGCTTTTCTTCTTCGCCCAGGCGGGAGTGGATAAGCCCCACCTGGATGCCGGGATAAATATCGTCCTGCAGCCTGCGGTGCATCGACTGGGCGTCTTTCAGGTCGCGGGCCTCGCTCTCCCCGATAAGCGGATACACGAAATATGCCTGGTTGCCCCGCGCCAGTTCCCCGCGCACGAAATCGTAGACTTTTTGTTCCTTCCCCTCAAGGGCAAGGTGGGTTTCTACGGGCTTCCTGCCTTCCGGCATGGTTTTAATCACCGATACATCCATGTCGCCGAAGGCGGAAAGCGCGAGGGTCTGGGGGATCGGCGTGGCGCTCATGACAAGGACGTCCGGGTGCAGGCCCTTCACAAAAAGGCGGTTTCTCTGCGCCACGCCGAAGCGGTGCTGCTCGTCAATGACCACAAAGCCCAGGTCGCGGAATTCCACATCCTCGGAAAAAAGGGCGTGGGTGCCGATGACTATGTCGATATCCCCCGCCCTCAGGGCCTCGATGGCGGGCCTTCGCGCCCTGCCGGACAGGGCGCCGGAAAAAAAGGCCAGCCGCACGCCCAGGGGTTCCAAAAGGCGCGCGGCGTTATCGGCGTGCTGGCGGGCAAGCAGCTCCGTGGGCGCCATGATCGCCGTCTGTCGGCCCGCCTGGGTAAACAGCAGGGCGCCCAGAAAGGCTATGAGGGTTTTGCCGGAACCCACGTCGCCTTGCAGGAGCCGGGCCATGGGGTGATCCGCCTGGATGTCCGCGCGCATTTCCCCCACGCATTTCACCTGGTCCCGGGTAAGCCGGAACGGAAGGCCTTGCACGAGTTTCTCCTGCAAAGCGGGGGAGTACGCGCGTTCGGGCCGGACGGCAGCCTTGCGGCGCAGCGCCCTGCGGGCGACTTCCATCTGCAGCAGGAAAAGCTCCCGGAAGGCAAGGCTCCGCCGGCCTAGGTCCGCCTCCCCCAGGGAGGCGGGAGTATGCACGGCCTTCAGCGCGGCGGGCAGCGGAAGAAGTTTTTCGGCCTCGCGCACGGCCGCCGGGATTTCGTCCTCAAGATGCCCCCCCTCCCCGCAGACCGCGCGGATTATCTTCCGCAGGGTCTTTTGCGCCAGGCCGCCGGCAAGGGGGTATATCGGAAGGACGGCGGAAAAAAGCTCTGGATTCGCCCCCGCCTCTTCCATCTCGAATTTGACGCACTGGAGTTTGCCGAAGGAAACCGCCACTGTCCCCGCAATGTCCAGGCGCAGGCCTGGGGGGTATTTCTTCGCGTAATGGGCGGTGGCGCGCTCGTTCCTTCCGAAAAAGGACAGCTCCGCCTGGCCGCTTTCGTCCCGCAGAATGAGTTTCAGCGTTTTCATGCCGCGCACATAAAAGAAATCGTGGCACTCGACAAAGGCTGTTGTGTTGAACCTGCCGCCGTTTTGCGGGGCCGCGGCAAAAGGGATGCGTTTGGACCTGTCCTCATAATCCCTGGGCCGGTGCGTAAGAAGATCGCCCACGCTGTGTATGCCCAGGCTGCCCAGGTCTTTTTCCGTCTGGGGTCCCACGCCTTTTACCCGACGCAGGGGCACGCGAAGGTCGCACAGGTACATGGCTAAAAAGGTATCTTCTGGATCTGGAGGACGAGCTGCTCTACCAAAAAGGCCCCCCCGAACCTCAGCGCCAGGAGGAGCATCCCCCCGCTTACCAGGGCGGTAAGGTAGGCAACCCGCCTCCCCCGGAAGACAAGCCGCGCCAGGGGAAGAAGGACGGGATTCAAAACCATATCGACATAACGCCAGAAGGGGCTTGCGGAATTCAGCCGCGCCAGAAGGCCGACAATGCGCAGCACGACAAGGAACACATACAAGCCGATAAAAAAAGCCACGGCGGCCCACAGACGCAAAACCAGGATGCCCAGGACAAGCCCGAAACTGAGCTGCCGGAATTCGGCGAGGGACAGAAAAACGTTGCCCAAGACGGAAAGAACAATGAGCGCGAAAACCGGGGAAAAATCAACGGCGCCGATGTGGAGGAACCTGAAACCCCGGAAAAAATTCAAGTACGGCTCGGTAATGGCCGCAATAAAACGGAAGACCCGGCCGCGGGGGGAAAAGCCCGCAAACCAGCTCATCATGATATGCGCAATAATGATCAGCGTGTAAATCGAAACAATCGTGCTACAGGCAGTCATGACGGAACTGAACATCGAAAACCTCTCTATACTAATGAAATGCCTACTGTTTCCAGACTTTCCTGACCCAGGGAATCCCCCTGATCCTGTCCAGGACATTCTCGCGGGGGGCCGCCTTCATCTGGGAGGACACTTTGACGATTGTCTCTTGTACCCCTGGCCTGCCCCCGCCGCAGCCTATATGCAGGTAGATAACGCAGTTACCCGGATTCTCGGTAAGAATCCCCCTAAGCTCGAAAAAGTCCTCCTCGCTGTGCGGCTCCCCGCCTATCTGGATGTGCAGCTCCGAAGCGGCCTGGGCCTCCAGGTCGTTCGGGCTTTTGAACTCCTCGACAAGAATCTGGTAGCTGTCCTTTTTGGCATCAAATTCCACCCTGCCGTTCAGCCCTACGATGGCGCCATCGGACAAAAAGCCCTGGGCCCTCTCGTAGAGACGGGGAAAGACAGTCAGCGCTATGGAGCCGTTATAATCATCCAGAACGGCAAAAGCCATTTTTTCCCCATTTTTGGTAATCGTGGTGTGCGGGTCCCGCAGCATCCCGATAAAGTTGTATCTCTTGTTTTTCGTGGCCTTTTCGGGGTACCTCAGGTTTATGGCGGCGCACTTCTGCCAGGCCGCGCGGAAGGGATCCAGGGGGTGGCCGGAAAAATAATAACCCAAAAGCTCCTTTTCCTGTTTGAGCTTGTCCAAAACCGGCCAGTCGGCAATGTCCTCCAGAGGCGGCTCCCGGAAATCCTCCTCCCCGCAGGCGTCAAACAGGGAGGCCTGCCCGTACATCCTGCTCTCCTTTTTTGCCGTGGCGTAGCCCACGGCCTTGTCGATTGAGGTAAAGAGCGCCGCCCTGTTGGGATGCAGGCTGTCGAAAAGCCCGCACTGGACGGAAGCCTCCAGAACCCGCTTGTTGACGGCCTGCGCGGCCTGCGCGTCCAGGCGGTCCAGAAAATCGAAAAACGAAGTGAAATTCCCCTTTTCCTTCCGGGCCTCGAGGATTTTCTCCACCGCGGCCCCTCCGATGTTCTTGATACCCAGAAGCCCGTACACGATATCCCCGCCCACAACCGTAAAATACTTCTCCGACAGGTTGATATCCGGCGGCAGGATCTTTATGCCCATCTCCTGCGTTTCGGCAATATACACCGCCAGTTTGTCCCCGCTTTCGTTCGTAAGGTTCGCCGCCATGAATTCCTCGGGGAAGTTGGCCTTCATGTACGCGGTCCGGTACGCCAGCACCGAGTAGGCCGCCGCGTGCGATTTGTTGAAGCCGTACCCGGCAAAAGGAACCAGCAGCTCGAAAATCTTGTCGGCCTTTTTTGCCGCAAAGCCCTTTGCCACCGCCCCTTCGATAAACGCGGCCTTTTCCTTCACCATCTTTTCCATGTTTTTCTTGCTCATGGCGCGGCGCAGCTCGTCCGCGTGGCCCAGGGTAAAGCCCGCCACGATCTGCGCGATCTGCATGACCTGCTCCTGGTACACAATGACACCGTAGGTTTCCTTCAAAACAGGTTCCAGCTCCGGCAGGGGATAGTGAATCTTCTGTTTGCCGTTCTTTGAATCAACGAACTGGTCGATGTTGTCCATCGGGCCGGGGCGGTACAGCGCGTTCAGGGCGATAAGGTCCTCGATGCTCGCGGGCTTTGCCCGCTTCAGGATCCCCTGCATCCCCGGGCTTTCAAACTGGAACACGCAGGCGCTTTTGCCCTCGCACAGAAGCGCGAATGTTTTCGCGTCGTCCTCCGGCACCCTGTCTATGTCGAAATCGGGGATTTTCCTGCGGATGATATCCTGCGCGTTTTTGATAAGGGTAAGGGTCTTCAGGCCCAGCAGGTCCATCTTCACCAGGGAGCAGGACTCAAGCTGGCCCTTCGTGTACTGGGTGCTTATGGCGCCCGTGGTCGCGTCGCGGTAGAGCGGCACATACTCGCCCAGCTCCGATTTCCCGATCACCACCCCCGCCGGGTGGGTGGAGGCGTTACGCGCCAGCCCCTCCAGGATAAGGCTTGTTTCGACAAGCAGGGGATACACGCCCTCGCGTTTTCGCAGCTCCGCCAGTTTCGGCTCCGCCTTCAAGGCATCGTCCAGCGTCACCTTAGGGCCGTCGGGAACCATTTTGGTAATGGCGGTCGACTCGTCAAAAGGCACACCCAGGACGCGCGCCACGTCCTTAAGCACCGCCTTGGGTTTCAGCGTCCCGAAGGTGATAATCTGGCCCACCCTGTCCTTGCCGTATTTCTCCGTAACGTAGGCGATCACCTCCTGCCGCCGCTCGTAGCAGATATCGATGTCGAAATCCGGCATGGTGACCCGCTCGGGATTCAGGAAGCGCTCGAAGACCAGCTTGTACTTAAGCGGATCGATGTCCGTGATCCTCAGGCTGTAGGCCACGATGGACCCCGCCCCCGATCCGCGCCCGGGACCCACGGGAATGCCCTGCTCCCTCGCGTAGCGGATGAAGTCCCACACAATAAGGAAGTACCCCGCATAGCCCGTCTTCATGATGACCCCAAGCTCGTACTCAAGGCGCCCGCGCTGCTCGCTGGTGGAATCCGGGTAGCGCGCGCGGAAGCCCTTTTCCGCCAGGTGCCGCAGGTACTCGTCCGGGGAGGAAAACTCAGGCGGTATCCCGTAATCGGGAAGCAGGGGCTTGGACTCCCTGTTCAGCCTGACATCGCACTTTTCCGCGACCTCCAGGGTGTTCCCCAGCGCATCGGGAAGCTCCGCGAAAAGCGCCCCCATCTCGTCGGGGCTTTTCATGTAGAACTCCGGGCGGTCAAAACCCATCCGCAAAAAGTCCGTCTTCTTTTTCTTCGTATTGATACGCAGAAACGTGTCGTGGGCGTCCGCGTGTTCCTTTTGCAGGTAGTGCATATCGTTCGTCACGATAAGCGGCAGCCCCAGATCCTTGGCTATCTTCACAAGGCCCCTGGCCGCGCGCTTCTCCTCAGGAATACCGTGGTCCTGGATCTCAAGATAGTAGTTCCCCCTGCCGAAAAGCTCCGAGTAAAACCACGCCTTCTCCGCCGCCTCCTTCTCCCTGCCATCCAGAATCAAAAGCGGCACCTCCCCCGCGATGCAGGCGCTTGAGCAAATCAGCCCCTCGTGGTAGCGCCCCAGAAGCTCCTCGTCGATACGCGGCTTGTAGTAAAACCCCTCCGTGTATCCCAGGGAGCAAAGCCGCATCATATTGCCGTAGCCCTGCTGGTCCTTCGCCAAAAGAATAAGGTGGTAGTAGTTGCGCTCCTCGGTACCGCCGGACTTCACATGGCGGGACCCCGGCGCCACATAGAACTCGCAGCCCAGAATCGGATGCACCCCGTTTTTCACGCAGGCATCGTAGAACTCAAGAATCCCGAACATATTGCCGTGGTCGGTCAAAGCCAGGTGCCCCATACCAAGTTTTTTCGCCAGGGCGGGCATCTTCTCCACCGCCGCCGCGCCGTCCAGGAGACTGTATTCCGAATGGTTATGAAGGTGGACAAACTCAGGCATGCACAGCAGTGTAGCGGATTTGCCGCGCAGAATCAATTCCCCGCGCCCGCAGGGTGGGTGGGAGGTGAAGTGCCAAGAAAAGAATTTGGGCGCGTTCCCGCCTGCGGCGGGAACCGGGCTTTCCGCTGCAATTCCTCAGCCCCTGCGGGGCTTGCGGGATTTCCGCTTCAATCCCTCGCGCATTCGCCTCTTCATCACCGCCGGCCGCAAACCCGGTGGAAACCCAAACGGACAAAACCCGCCATACCCCCCGCGCCCCGTTTATCTTGCAAAAAAAGGGGAAAAGCGTGATACACTCATACTATGAAAAAGACCCTTCACGCTTTTTTGAATGCCTTTTTCCGTAAGGAACTCGATTTCCGGGCGCGGCTGTTTAACGTGCTGGCCCTGGCGGGCGCGGTGATAAGCCTGGCGGTGGCCGGCCTGGGGCCGTTCACCGGGGCCGCCCCGATGAACAGCCTTGCCTGCCTGTTTTCCTTTTTGCTCGCCGCCGGATTCCTCTATTATTCAAACCGCAGCGGGAATTACCGGGTTTTTTATATCATCACCATTGTGGTTGTTTTTATCCTGCTTTTCCCGGTGATGTTTTTCAGCGCCGGGGGCTACCGCAGCGGGATGCCGGTGTTCTTTGTCTTCGCGGTGGTCTTTACCGTGTTTATGCTGGACGGCAAAGCGGCTTTTTTTATGCCGGTCCTGGAACTGCTGGTCTACACGGGTCTTTGCCTCTACGCCTTC
>JAISXE010000254.1 GCA_031270615.1 Spirochaetia bacterium | reverse complement strand
TGAGAGAACCGACAGGTTCTTGAACAAGTCTAATGCCGGGACGTAGTCCCTGAGCAGCTTCCCCAAAGCCTCGCCCCCTCCCTTTTTCGGCAGCCTGTCCGATCGGGGAAGAGAACCACGGACCGCACACGCCGAAATAAACGCACGCCCATCAGGGCGTGTCTTTGCTCACCCGGCAACAGGGCGAGAGGCCCAAAAACGGTTCTGTCGTATATAAAGGTGACAGGCCGACGGGAATTAAGAATTAGGGGTGGAGAGTAAGACATTACAAAATTGAAACGCTGCGAGGCGGGGGCGTTGCGGGGGCGGCAGCCCCCGCAGAGGGGGTAGCGGCAGACCCCGCAGGGGCGAAGCCCCGAGGAGGCTGCCGCGCAGGGGGAGACTTCCCCCGCAAGATGCAGCGAAAAACCAACCACTGACCGCACGGACGGACACGGACAGACAGTGGCGGGAATTAAGAATCGGGAGTGTGACTTGCCAACCCTCCACGGCCCTGAGCGGATGCTATATTTTTTTTGGTTTTTCTGGTACTCTGGGCGCAGGAAAAATTCGCGAAGGCCCAAACTCCATGCCGTGCGGGCCTTTGCCCTAACAAATTAAAGGATTGCCATGCACAAGGAAAGCATTCTGATTCTGAATGACATTGAGAAACGCCTCGCCAACGAGGTCGTTCAGAAATTAACCGCCGGGGAACTTCCCGCCAAAGGCCAGGACGCCGAATCAAGCGACGCCCATCGGTTTACTTACGAATACTCCTGCCTCAAACAGGAAAAAATCATTCGCGGCGTCATATTGGGCTGCCCGTACAGGCTGCGATACATCGACTACAGCCGTATCTTTTTCAGCGCCCGTGACTGCAAGGATGTGTGCGGCATGTTCTACGATATGGTGGCGATTGTCTACACGCTGGCCAGCCGCCACATACATATCGCCGAGGTTTACCGGCCTTTCGAGGTGGATCTGCATACTGAAAACTATGTTTTTTTCACCGGCGCCGCGGCCGCCTCCATCGCGCGTCTGGCGGAATATATCCGCACCGATATCCGCAAGATGCTTTACAGCAGCCAGTATGTTTTTTCCGTTTCCGAAGATCCGGACGCCGGGGGCGTGTATGGCGCCCTGATACAGCAGTTCAAGGCAAACGGCTATTCCAACATATATGTCCTGCAAGTATGGATCCGGGGCGAAATCCTCTACTACGCCATAGCCGACGGGGCGGTCCTGCGCCCCGAATACCAAAGGAGTCTGAGCGGCACGGAGGAGGAAGACATTATCAGAAAAACCGACAAGACCACCCACAGGAAATTCATGCCTGTGGACGTGAAGAAGGCCTCAAGAAGCTAGCGGGCCACTAGCGTTTCACGGGGCGCAGCACGCCTTTTATCGTGAGGACGGAATTTTCAAAGCTGACCTGGAGGGTCCCGTCCCAGTTAAACATGGCCATCATATCGCCGTAGTCATTTTGGATGGGGCCGGTTTTGGCATCCGAGCCTGAATCGATGGTTTTTCCAGAGGGGGTTTTCGGGTCCCAGACCTTCTTCCAGTCCACCCCGGCGGCGGTCCTGTCGGAGGAAAAATCCTCGGAAATGACCTGGGGATCGTGGCCCTTGACATAGCCGACGGCCCGCATCACATAAGAACCGCGGGGGAAGCTGATATTGCCCTGCGCGTCTGTCTGCACGCGGTAGGCCACGCCCCGGTGGATGTACTCCATGGTAATAACCGTTCCTTCTTTGTACACATGCAGATTATCCCCTGTCCTTACGCTGTCGGGCGCCAGGGGGTACAGCAGGAGGCCGCGCAGGCCCATAGAAATTGTGGCCCTTCCCATGATGTCCGTCTGGATGGGGGCAAAGAGCGAGGTGGACTTGTGCCGCGAGGCCCCGGAGGCCGCGTCAAAGGAATCCTTGTCCGCCGAGATGTAGCGGATTGCCGAAGTGTAGCTCAGATAATTCTTCCCGGTCCGGCCCGACACATCGAAGCGGTAATCTATGCTCAAATCCTGGGCAAGGAGCAGCCCGCCGCAGCCAAACAGCACAAGAAAAACAATCGCCTTTCGTTTCATTTTTCCTCCTTACTTCGCCTTTTTCGCTTTCGCAGGTAAATTTTTTATCACACCTTAAAGGAACCGATGGTGTCTTCCATGATTTGGATATTCCGGTGCGTGTCCTTGGCAAGGTCCAGCACCGTTTCGGCGGCCCTGCTGACTTCCCTGGCGCTCTCCCCCATGCCGACGATGCCCTGCTGAATGGCCCGGACAATATCGGTAAGCCCGTCCATTTCTCCCTTTACCCCTTCCATGTGCGTTGTCATGTCCGCCGAAGTCGCCTGCACCCGGGAAGCCGCGGCGTTGATCGCGTCCAGGGCTTCCTGGATCTGGGCGGCGGCCTTCCGCTGGGCGTCCATGGCGGTGTCAATCCGGGCGATAAAGGCGTCGGTGGCGCTGATCTGCTCCGAAACGAGCCGGAAGGCCTCCTGGGATTTGGCGGAAATTGCCGCCGTGTCCTGCACCGCTTTGGAAATGTCCAGAAGCTCCGTCTTGATGGAATTCGACTGGGCGCGGGAGCTCTCCGCCAGGCGGCGGATCTCGTCCGCCACCACCGCGAAGCCCCGGCCCGCGTCCCCCGCGTGGGCCGCCTCGATGGCGGCGTTCATGGCCAGAAGGTTCGTCTTCGCGGCAATCTGTGCGATGGCGAGGTTGGCCCCTGCCAGGGCTTCCGATTTGGAGAGTATCCCCTGAATCTGCCGGTCCACATCCTCCTGCCGCTTTTTCCCCTCGTCGGCCACCGAGACCAGCGAGCCGAACTGCTCTTTCATCCCCTGCATAGCCACGCTCACCGCGCCGATGGCGCCGCCCATTTCCTCCACCGAGGCGGAGGACGCGGTGATGGCCTTGTTCTGGTCAAGAATCAGCGCGTTCAGCCCGCCAAGCCCTTCCGAGGCGTTTTGCAGCACCGAGGTCGTCCGTTCCAGGGATTTCCCCTGATCCTCGGTTTGCCCCTGGATGGCGGCGGCGGCGTCCATGATCCGGGCGTTCGCCTTTGCCGACTCCTCGGATTGGCTGGTCAGATTTTCCCCTATGTCGTGCAGGGACGACTGGGCGTCCTTGAGCCGGCCTACCAGGGTACGCAGGGAGGCGATGAACCCGTTGATGCTCCTCCTGATGACGCCGATTTCGTCCCGCCGCGCTACCGGCATTTGATAGGTAAAATCCGCCTCCCGGGAACTTAGGTTTTCCGACACCGCGGCCGCGGTGGAAGCGGTGTTTTTCAGGGGCGCGATGACCACAAAGCGGAGCAGCAGGATGAACACGACAAGGAGCGCCGTTATTCCCCC
>JAISXE010000216.1 GCA_031270615.1 Spirochaetia bacterium | reverse complement strand
CGGGACCGGAACCATTTCCTACCAGTGGAAGCGCGGCGGCGCGGACATCGCGGGCGGGACCGGCGCGAGCTACACGCCCGTCGCCGCCGATGCGGGCTACGGCGTTTCCGTAACGGTGGGCCGGGAAGGCTACTCCGGCGCCATAAGCAGCGCGGCCCTTACGGTCCAAAACCAGGCCGGGATTACCCTTGTCTATCCCACCGTGCCGGACGACCCGGCGGGAAGCGCTTTGTCCAGCTTTACCATTTACAAAACAGGCTCGCCCAACAGCCACGAGCTGAGCGTGCAGGGCGATTTCGACAGCTACTACTGGGAAGTGGACGGCGCGCACAAACCCGCGGACGCGGGGAGCGAGGGCAAAACCCTTACCCTTGCCGCGGCCGATTATTCTGCGGGGGAGCACTACGTAAGCCTGGAAGTGAGCTTACAGGGCACGCCCTATTCAAAAACCATCACCTTCACGGTGGGAAATTAGGAGGCAGTCATACGGAACGCCCGCAAAATCGCGAAAGCGATTTTGCGGGCTTACTTTCACGGCCCGCGCCAGGGGGCGTATCAAAGCCTGAAACAAAAATTCTTATCCACACTTCACCCTCTTTCTCCACATTCTGTCTGTGTCTGTCTGTGAGGTCCGCGGTTTGTCTTATTCTTCCGCGCGGGGAGGGCCTTATTTTTGCGCCCCTGCGGGCGGCCTGCGCCTGACGGCGAATTCCTTCTTGCCGGCCCTTTCGGCTTCCCGCGCCTCCTCAAGGGCCTCCTCGTAAAAAACCCGCTGGCTCCGCAGGGCTTTTTTCGGGTTGTCGCACCTGCGCCTTTCGTAGACGCCGCTGCTTTGCAGCTCGTGGGCCTGGGCATTGTCCAGAAGGCAGGTCTTCAGGATATGGACAAGGCGTTTTTTCAAGTCCCGCTGCTCGACGGGAAACATCAATTCGACACGCCGCTCAAGGTTGCGCGGCATCCAGTCGGCGGAGGAAAGAAACACCTCCTCCTCGCCCGCGCCGGAAAAGTAAAACACGCGCGAATGCTCCAGGAACCTGTCAACGATGCTGATCACGCTGATGTTCTCGCTCACGTTTTTCACCCCCGGCACCAGCATGCAGATGCCGCGGACGATCAGCCTGATTTTCACGCCTTTCTGCGAGGCCAGGTACAGGGCCGCGATTATTTCCGGGTCAGCCAGGGAGTTCATCTTCGCCATGATAAGGCCGGGGCTTTTTTTTGTGGCCAGGGCTGCCTCCCTCTCGATAAGCGAAATCAGGCGGCTCTTCATGTTCGCGGGCGCCATGACCAGTTTTTGCAGGCTGGGTATAACCGAGTAGCCGGTGACGGCGTTAAAAAAAAGCGACACGTCGCAGGCGATATCGTCCCTGCTGGTAAGGAAGCCTACATCCGTATACAGGCGCGCCGTTTTGTCGTTGTAATTGCCCGTGGCCAGATGCACATAGCGCCGCACGGCGGCCTTCTCCCTGCGTATAACCAACAGCGCCTTCGCGTGTACCTTCAAATAGGCGACGCCGTATATGACAATGGCACCGGCCCTCCGCAGCCTCTGCGCCCATTCGATGTTCCGCCCCTCGTCAAAACGGGCCTTCAGTTCCATAAAGGCCGTTACCTGCTTGCCGTTTTGCGCCGCGCGTTCCAGCGCCTGGATGATGGGGGAATCGCCCGAGGTGCGGTACAGGGTAATCTTCAGGGCAAGCACCGCCGGGTCGGAGGCGGCTTCGCCCAGAAGCCTCACGACGGTCTGGAAGGAATCGTAGGGGTGGTGCAGCAGGATATCCCTCTGCTTCAGGGTTTCCCAGACAGGCTCCTCCCCATGGGCGCCCGGCGGGTTCCAGCCCTCCTCGCGCAGGTTGTCAAAACCGGGAAACAAAGCCGGATCAAGGCCGGCCATGTCAATGGGGTCCTGGCATTCAAACACCTCCGGGGGGCCTATTCCCAAAAACGAAACCAGCATGTCGCGCAGCGCGCTGCTCGTGCCCGTTACCGACAGCCTTACCACGGCGCTGTTCTCGCGGCGCACGAGTACCTCCTCCATCGCGTCAACAAAATCCTCGTCCCGCTCCTCGTCCACGCCGATATCCGCGTCTCGGGTAACGCGGAACAGGATGCTTTCCTTTATCGCGTAGCCCTCAAAAAGCCGGAACGAGTTTTCCAGAACGGCGTATTCCAGCAGGGTAAAACAAACCTTTCCCCTGCCGCCGGGGGATTTGGGCAGGAAAATGACGCGGGGCAGAACCGAAGGAATATGCACCGCGACGACAAGCGGGGCCTCTTCCTCCCGCTCAGGTGGCTTGGCCCCCGCGCCGGCCTCCAGGAGAAAGGCCGCGTGGAGCTTCAGGTTGCCGGGCGAAAGGATGTTTTCTTCTTTCCTCATGCGGAAGGGGGTCAGCACGGGGAAAATCTCCCTGTCAAAAAAGTCGGAAAGAAAAGCTTTTTGCGCGTCCGTATAATCTTTGGGAAGGAGGAAGGCCAGCCCCCCGGCGGCAAGCTGCGGCAGAATCTCCTCGTGCAGGCAGCGGTACTGGCGCGACACGAGTTTGCGGGCCTCCCGGTAAACCGCCTCAAGCTGCGAGGCGGGACTCATCCCCGCAGGGTCGGTGAGGTAATTCCCCGAGGCAAGCTGGCGGCGCAGGGAAGCGACGCGGACCTGGAAAAACTCATCCAGATTGGAGCTTACTATCGAGAGGAACTTGAGGCGCTCAAGGAGCCTGAGGTTTTTGTTGCGCGCTTCGCCCAGAACCCGTTTGTTGAACTCAAGCCAACTTAGCTCGCGGTTGAAAAAAGGGAATCCGCCCTGCCCCTCTGGATTTGGGAAAACCCCGGCCTCCGTTTTTTTTGTTTTCATGGTTTTTTGCCCGCTCCCGCGGCGGCCCCGCCTTCGGGCGTAAAACCCAGGAGCACCCCCTCGCGGATGCTTACATGGGGGACAAGGATTTCCCGGGCCGATGTCCTTTCAAAAAAATACTTGCAGATAATCAGCGAAGGCACAAGGCCCTCCGCCTCATAGTAGGTTATGTGGAGCATGCGCACGCATTCGTCGGCGCTGCAGCCCTGGATCCCGGCCACGAAATCCAGAAAGTTTTTTCTGCTGATCAGCGCGTAGTTTTCTTTGGTTTTCGTGCCCGCCTTTTCCGCCGCGATGCGCACGGGGCTTCCCACCGCCGCAAAGCGGCTGGCGCGGGAAAAACCGCCTGCCGGGCTTTCCGTGTCCAGCTTCGCGCCTACCATGCGGCCTATATCCCTCTCAAGGTGGGTGTAATCCCCCCAGTCCGGATCGAGGTATTTCCCCATGCGCAGCGCGCCAAAGCGGAAGGAGTACGCGCCGGTAATTTCCTTCCCGCGCAAAACCGAAATCCGGGTTGTGCCCGCCCCCGCCTCGATGATGAGGCTGCAGGCCGACCGCAGGCCGCCCACGGCGTGCCGCACGGCAAGGCAGGTCAGCCGGTTCTCCTCGATTTCGTCCAGGACATGGATACGCAGGGCGGCGCGCGAAAAAACCCTGCCGACAAACGCGGCCCGGTTCCGCGCCTCGCGCACCGCCGAAGTCGCGATTACATGCGCGTCCCCCGGCGCGATGCCCCAGCCCGCCAGAAGCTCCCCAAAGCCGACAAGTATCCCAATGGCGCGCAGGCTTGTTTCCCGGCTTATGCGGCCCGAGCGGAACACGTCGCGCCCCAGGGAAACAGGCTTTACGGCCCGGTCTATCTGCTTCCAGCCGCCGCGCGGGCCGGGTTCGGCGACAACAAGCCGCATGGCCGAAGCCCCGATGTCAATAACGGCAGCAAGCCTGAGCGCAGTCATTTTTTTCCCGCAACATCATTTTTTGGCCGCGGCTGCCTTCGCCGCTATCTGCCCGGCGATTTCCTCCGGGGTAAAGCCGGAGGTATCAATAACGAGGTCCACAAAACCGTATTCCGAGTTATCGATGTTGTAGAGCCTCAGGTAGCGCGCGCGGTCGCGGCTGTCGCGTTCCACGGTTTGCCGGCAGACATCCGCGTAGCTGCCGCCTTCCCTCTGATGGATGCGTTTCGCCCGCAGCTCCGGCGGGGCGTCAAGAAACACTTTCAAATCCGCGTCCTTCAAAAGCCACACGGCCAGCCGCGAGCCCAGGACGCAGCCGCCCTCCGAGGCAAGCCCGATCTGCCTTGTGTCCAGATAGTGGTCCCAGGAAGCGTCCTCTTCGGCCAGGCGGCACAACTCCTCAAAATCCATGCCTTTTTCCTCCGCGATTGTGTGGAAGGTGTAATTTATCATCCGCAGGCCGAGCCTTTGCGCCACCAGCCTGCTTACCGTCGAATTTCCACAGCCGCTTTTTCCTGATATTGCTATCTTTATGTTTTTTTTCACAGAATTTCCTGTTAAATTTTCGACAAAAACACCCTCTTTATTCAGGTTATTCGCTGTTATTCAACGTTCCGGATCTGCTCGCGAATGTTTTCCAGACAGTCCTTCATAGCCACCACGCGGCGGCTTACCTCCGCCATGACGTTCTTTGAGCCGATGGTATTGATTTCCCTGTTCATCTCCTGGCAGATGAAGTCCAGCTTTTTCCCGATGCCCCCTTTTTCCCGCGCCGTGGCCAGGAAGGCCTCGCAGTGCGAGGCAAGGCGGATAAGCTCCTCGTGTATCGAGTATTTTACCAGAAGCATCGCCACTTCCGCGGCGATACGGGCCTCGTCGATCTTGTCGCCCAAAAGCTCTTCCATGCGCCCCCGTATGGTCTGGGAAAAACGGTTTTCCATTTCCGGCACATAGGCCGAGGTCTGCTCCGCGTTTTCCCTGATGCGCTCAAGAAGCCCAAGAACGTCTCTCCCGGTGGCCTCCCCTTCCCTCGCGCGGCTGGCCTCAAAACAGGCAAAAACCCCCTCAAGGAGGGGCGCCAGCTCCCGCCAGTAATCCTCAAGGCCCCGTGTCTGATCGGTCTTCAGGATCCCTTCCATCTGGAGAAGGTGCGACAGGCGGACCTCCTCGCCCGTGCCGGCAAGCTCCGCGAGTTTCTTCAAAGCCCCCAGGTAGCCGCCCACAACCGAAGCGTCGACGCAGACGCTGATGTCCTCCTCGATGTTTTTTATTTTCAGGTATACCTCCACCTTGCCCCTGAGTATCCTCTCCTCCAGGTATCCGCGTATTTTCGGCTCCAGGGGACCCAGCGCCGGAGGCAGGTTGACATAAATATCAAGGAAACGGTTGTTGTAGGATTTTATCTCAAGGCTCATCCGAAAGCTCTTTGCCGCCGCCTCCGCGTAGCCGTAGCCTGTCATGCTTTTCAAGACGCCGCCTCCTTAAGGGTTGCCCGCCGCCATTTCCCGGAAAAGTTTTTGCCCAAGCCGCCAGTTGTCCCCCGCCCCAAGGGTCACAAACAAGTCGCCCGCCCGGAGTTCCCCTTTCAAATAATCCGCCGCGTCCATCGCTTCCTCGAAATAGGAGACGCGGGGGTGGGCGGCGCGCGTTTTTTCAAACAAGTCCCTGCCGGAAACCTTCCCCGCGTCCCCCTCCCGCGCGGAAGCGTAGATTTTATGAAGAACAACCAGGTCCGCGCAGGAAAAAGAAAGGGCGAAACCGTCAAGCAAAGCCAGGGTGCGCGAATAAGTGTGGCTCATGAAATCCGCCACGATGCGGCGGTCCGGGTAAAAATCCCTCAAACCCTTCAAAGTCGTTTGCAATGCCGTGGGATGGTGGGCGTAATCGTCCATAAAAAGAACGCCGCCCGCTTCCCCCAGAATCTCGCTGCGGCGCTTGCAGCCCCGGAAGGATGAAACGCCCTTTGCCAGAAGCCCCGGCCCCGGGGCGGGGAGGCCCAGGTCGGCGCAGATCGTCCGCACAAGGGCCAGCGCCGCGGCGCAGTTCAGGACGCTGTGAAAACCGGGAACACGCAGCTCAAAATCAAGGCCGATGCCCGCGAGCCGGAAAACCGTCGCCCCGGGTTTTTCCGCGCAGGACACAACGCGCCAGCCGCCGTCGGCCTGCCTTCCATAAGGAATACGGCGCAGATCCGGCCGCTTTTCCCCAAGCTCCGCCGCAGCCTCGCGGGCGCCCCGGTCATCCGCGCAGTAAACCAGCGCGCCCCCTTTTTCCAGGCCGCCGCAGTATTCAAGAAAGGCAGAGTAGATATCCGCGTAGTCCCTGAAGTAATCCAGATGGTCTTCCTCAATGCTGGTAAGGATGGCCCAGCGCGGCCGGAAAGCCAGGAAATTCCTCCGGTATTCGCAGGTCTCGGCAATAAAAAAATCCTCCCCCCCGGACCAAGTCGAACGCCCGCCGAAATTGCCCGCCGCGCTGCCGGCAAGCACGCTGCCCGGAAGGCCAAGCTCCCGCACCAGCGTCCCCGCGAGGGCCGTTGTCGTCGTCTTCCCGTGGACGCCCGCCACCCCCGCGAAAGGCATGCGCCGCGAAAAAGCCCCCAGGGCCTCGGGATACGACATAATCGGAAGGCCCATCCGTTTTGCCCGCAGAAGCTCGCAATGTTTGTCAGGGGAATAAGCCGCGGAATAAATGACCAGCGCCGCGCAGAGAGGCACCTGGGCCGCGTCAAAACCCTCAAAACAGGGAATTCCCAGCCCGCCCAAAACCTCGTCGGTATAGAATTTGTCAGCCACATCCGAGCCGCTGACCCTGGCACCCCGCCGCAAAAGAAGCTCCGCCAGGGCCGCCATACCCGTCCCCTTGATGCCGACAAAATAAAACACGGCCTTGTGTATCTCGCGGGGAAAAGTATCGGCATCCATTGCCTAACTATAGCGGTTTATGGGAAACATGTAAATGCGGCAGGGGATAAAAAAGGGTGGAGCGTGAGGAATGAAGTGCGGGGAGTTAAGAATTTGGGCGCGTTTTTGGCGAAGCCAAAAACCGGGCTTTCCGGGGCTGCGCTATCGCTCCGGCCCTGCGGGCGCGCTTCGCGCCCCCTCCAATCCCTCGCGCGGCCCAGGGGGTTTTCACACAGCGCCGGGCGCTGTGTGGCGGCATTGCGGAACAGCCGCTATCTTCCGGTTCCCCGGCCTGAGCGCTTTTTTTACCACTCTTTGGGCTTGAACCCTTCCGGCGGCGGAAGAAGGCGGACATCCTCCCCGGTTAATTCAAGCACGAAAAACCCGTTTTGCTCCGCGTATTCCCGCACCTCGGGATTTACCACCGCCCCGACAATGGCACCCAATATTTTTTTCCCTTTGACTTCCGCAGGGGGGTATTCGCGGATTAAGCGCATGCGTTTTATATGCTCGTCCACTTTTTCCGTGGTATCCAGCCACCGTTTGACCTCTACCGGCATGCATAGGCTCGTGTCGGAAAGCAGGATGTCTATATCGCTGCGCTGGCGGTTTGTTTCATCGTAGATATTGACGCGGTGGAAAACACGTCTGAGGTTATAGCCATAGGCGTCAAATTTTTCGCCCAGGTGGGGGGCAAAAAGCGTTTCCACCAGATCGCCCACCGAGCCATTGAGGCCGCCCACATTCACGCCTATCCGCTCGACGGTCTTTTCCAGCCGGGATAGCTGTTCAGCCGTTTCCTTAAACTGCCGGTTGGTTTCCTTGAATTGCCGGTCGGTTTCCGCCTGTTTTTGCCCAACCTCCTGGAAGATAGCCCAGATTTTCTCGAAAGTCAGACCCTTTGCCTGTTCAGCCGCTTCCTGGGCCGTCATTGCCGCCATAAAAAACCTCCCGCCGCGCTCTATTTTTAGGATACAGCAATGGGGAGAAAA
>JAISXE010000147.1 GCA_031270615.1 Spirochaetia bacterium | reverse complement strand
GGATTGCAGCGGAAATCCCGCAAGCCCCGCAGGGGCTGAGGAATTGCAGCGGAAAGCCCGGTTTTTGGCGCGGGAGCGCCAAAAAGGCGCAGATATTTTTCTTAACTTGTTGACAGTGGTTATAGGGGAACTAAAATGAACGATAGACAAATACATTATATTCTGACTATCGCAGAGACGGGGAGCATAAGAAAGGCAGCCGAAAAACTTTTTATAAGCCAGCCCTCACTTAGTCAAATGCTTATCAATATTGAAAAAAGGTACGGGGTTACATTCTTTGACCGTTCAACCAACCCCATGACCCTTACTTATGCGGGGGAAAAATATATCGAGAGTATTCGGGAAATACAACAAATAGAACACAGGCTTATTCAGCAATTTGCGGAAATATCGGATTCCCGCGCAGGAAGGCTTTCCCTGGGCATAACCTACAGCAAAGGTTTATATATCCTGCCCATTATCATTCCTGAATTCCATAAATCTTTTCCAAATATTGAACTGGAGATTATAGAAGGCACAAATTTGATACTGGAAGATCTTCTTCTCACAAGGCGTATTGATATGGCGGTACTGAATTACACTTCCTACCACCAAATGCTGGAATATGTCGATCTGCCGGAAGAAGAGATGCTGTTGGCAATTCCTCCCGGCCATTCTCTGGTAAAACAGTATCAGCAGAAAAAATCCGCCTCTGGATGGCCATCGATGCCTATTCAGGAAATAGCCCATGAGCCATTCATATATCTTGCGACAAATCACGGAGTGCGCGTCATGGTGGACAGCATATTTACTTCTGTTGGCATACATCCCCCAAAAGCGATGGAAACATCTAACAATACGCTTGCCCACAAACTTGTCGCTGCGGGAATAGGGATAACAATATTACCGGACAACTTTATTCGACATGTGCTTACCAGGCGAAATTGCAGATATTTTTCAATTTCCAATTTATCCTTTCGGCGCAAGGTCGCTATTTGTTATCAAAAGGTTCCGCCAATTTCCGGGAGCATGCAAAGCCTTGTTCAACTGATACAAAAAAAGATGTCCGTGCTTCATAACCTGTCAACAAAAAACCTTCAACAATCAACTGGCTTTCCGGAGCTGTAATCCGGGCGCGCCGGTTTTTTCGCTGGATAGTCACAAACCGGGAACCGCTGCCTTAGCCGCCGATTTTTTCCAGCAGTTCTTTTGCCGTGAATGTGTCGATTCCGCCGGGAAAAAGAACCGCAGCCTTTTCCATAACGGGGTCAAGCGGCCTCAGCGTGGGTATGGCGACGACTTTCATGCCTGCGGCAAGGCCGGCCTCCACGCCGCTTGCCGAATCTTCCAGGACAAGGCACTGCGCGGCGGGCGCGCGGAGGCGCCGGGCCGTTTCCAGAAAGATGCCGGGGTCGGGCTTGCCCGGGCACAGGCCGACCGAGGACAGGGCGATTTTGAAATAGCCGCCGAGCCTGCATATCGCAAGAAGCTCCTCAACAACCTTCTGCGAGGATCCGGAGGCGACTGCCAGCGGCACGCCGCGGGCTTTCAGGATATCCAGAAGTTTGCGCATTTCGGGAAAAACCTCCGTATTCGCCCGCGCTATGGCAAGGTAATACTCGTCCTTCATGGCAAGAAGCTCTTCCGGGGTTTCGCGCACGCCGTATTCTTCGCGCAGGATGCTGACAAAAATATCGATGCCCCTGCCGATAAGCCGCCTGCGAAGCTGGGGGGTATACTCGATGCCGAATTTCGTCAGAATCTGCCCATCGGACTTGACGTAATTTTTTTCGCTGTCGATGAGCGTTCCGTCCAAGTCAAAAATGACGGCGGAGAAGGGGAATTGTTCCGTGGCTGCCATCATGTTTGCCCGATGCTCCCGCCGGCGCGCTGCTTTTTCTTTGCTTCCTCGGCCTTGCGGCTTATCCTGTTCCATACCGAGGCAAGGCCCATAGCCTTTGTCGCGGCGTCAAGGGTTTTCCGCGCCTCGGCCCGCATCGTCTGCGTGCCGTCGTAGATAACCTCCTCCACGAAACCCCTGCGGGACTCGTATCCGGCGCGCCTTTCCCGCAGGGGATCGAGGAAACCGTTCAGGGCCCTGGCAAGTTTTTGCTTTACCTCGACATCGCCGACCTTGCCTTTCGTGTAGCGGTGTTTCAGCTCCTCCACCTCGGCCCTGTCGGGATTAAAGGTGTCGTGGTACACAAAAACCGGGTTGCCTTTCACCCTGCCGGGAATGTCCGCCCGCACGCGGTCAGGATCGGTATACATGCCCATCACCTTTTTCTCGACGGTTTTCGCGTCGTCCGAAAGCATGATCGCGTTGCCCAGGGACTTCGACATTTTCGCCGCGCCGTCGGTTCCCACAAGAGTCGGCACTTCGCCGAGCATCACGTCTGGGACGGGAAAAACCTCGGCGCCGTACATGCTGTTGAAGCGGCGGGCTATCTCGCGGGTAAGCTCCACATGGCTTTCGTTGTCCTTCCCCACGGGGACCAGGTGCGCGCGGGGAAGAAGGATATCCGCCGCCTGCAAAACGGGGTATCCCAGAAGGCCGAAGGGAAGCTCCGAAAGGTTTGCCGATTTCGCCATTTCCTTGATGCTGGGGACGCGGTTCAGGCGGGGAACGGTTACCAGCATTTCAAAAATAAGATCCAGCTCGCACACCTCGTGTACCGCGGACTGCAAATAGATTACCGATTTCGCGGGGTCGATCCCGCAGGCAAAATAATCAAGGACCATCTGCCGCGCGTTATCCGCAAGGCAGGCTATATCGGCGGGGGAAGGCTTTGTCGTCAGGGTATGCAGATCCGCGATGATGAAAAAACACTCGTACTCATTCTGCAGGCGCACCCTGTTCGCCAAAGAGCCAACGTAATGGCCAAGGTGAAGGAGGCCGGTAGGCCGGTCCCCCGTTAAAATGCGTTTTTTTGTCATGCCTTTACCATACAGGGACTATGGGAAAAAAACAAGAGGGCTATTTTTGACGGGGCGCAGCCCCGTCAAAAATAGCCGCCGGAAATCGCGGGGGAATCGCGTGATAGCCCCCAGGGTTCTACCGGCTATGCAACAACCCGCCTGAATGCAGCGCGATTGCCTGCAATCGCGGTCGCGGTTTATCGGCCTTCCGCGATTTCCCTGATTGCCGCATTAGGGCGAAGCCCCGCGAGATCGCGCGATTTCCGTGATTGCAGGCAATTTTTGCCCTGCAAAAATTGCCCCCGGAAATTGCGGGAAAATCGCGTGATAGCCCCCAGTGTTCTACCGGCTATACAGCAACCTGCCTGAATGCAGCGCGATTGCCTGCAATCGCAGTAGCGGTTTATCGGCCTTCCGCGATTTCCCTGGTTGCAGCCCACTGGGCGAAGCCCTGCAATCACGCAATTTCCGTGCTTGCAGGCAATTTTTGCCCTGCAAAAATTGCCCCCGGAAATTGCGAAAGAAATCGCGTGATAGCCCCCAGGGTTCTACCGGCTAAACAGCGTCTTGCCTGAATGCAGGGCGATTGCCCTGCAATCGCAGTCGCGGTTTATCGGCCTTCCGCGATTTCCCTGATTGCAGCCCACTGGGCGAAGCCCTGCAATCACGCAATTTCCGTGATTGCAGGCAATTTTTGCCCTAGCAAAAATTGCCCCGGAAATTGCGGGCCGCCGTGGGTGAAGCCCCGTGCTGGTGGGGCGCAAGCGGCCTGCGGCCTATGCGCCAGGGATTGGAGGGGGCGCTGAAAGCGCGCCCGCAGGGCCGGAGCGATAGCGCAGCCCCGCAAAGCCCGGTTTGGATTTTCCGCAAGGCACTTGCGGGAAATCCAAAGGCGCCCAAATTTCCCCTAATGGGTTTTATTTGAGAAATACTTTGATGTAGTCGTCGCCTATCGTGTGGCGCACGTCCCAGTTGATGTTGGCCCAACGGTGGTACACGGCCATGAAGGTGTAGGTGCGCACGAGGGGGATGATGAGCATGTTGCCGATGAGGATTTCCTGGAACTCGTCGTAGAGGCGCCGCACTTTTGCCTCGTCGTAGGTGTGGACCAGCTCGCGGTACAGGCTGTCGATGCGTTTTTCCCAGTCCTGGGCGGGGGATTCCTGCTTGGGGAACCAGTAGTGGCGGTTGCCGTTGGAGAGCCAGACGTTGTACCACTGCTCCGGGAAGATGGGGAAGCCGAAGCCCATGAGGGTGCAGTCCCACTCGTAGGTGTTGAGGAGTTTGTCGGAGAAGACGTTGGGGTCGACGATCTGGAGCACGGCTTTGATGCCGAGTTCCTGCATGTCCTGGATGATGATGTTCAGGTAATCCGAGACGATTGTGTCCTGGCTCCCGGTCATGATGTCGAAGGCTACGGGGTTGCCTGCGGCGTCCAGGCACGCGCCTGCAGCGGACCAGGTGAAACCGGCTTTTTGCAGGTAGGCTTTTGCCTGCGCCGGGTCGTAGGCGCAGGGGCTTGCGAGGCCGGGGTTATAGAAGTAGTTGGATTCGGAGATGATGTGGTACAGGGGGGTGCCCAGGCCGTTGAGTACCAGGTTGACTATGGCTTGCCTGTCCACAAGGCAGCTTATGGCTTTGCGGAAATCGGGGTTCGTGAACCAGGCGTGTTTCGCGGCGCTGATTTTGGCGGGGTTCTGGTTGAAAAGGAGCAGGTTGTAGGAACCCGAGGGCCCGCCGTTCCATATCGAGTAGCCGTTTTTTTCCGATTCCGGCAGCAGCGTGGCGATGTCCTTGCCGCGCAGGCCGTAGGACTCCACCTCGCCTTTCTGGAATTTCAGAAGCTCCGCGTTGGGGTCGGGCGTGCGCGTGAGGACGATCCGGTCGATGTAGGGCAGGGAACCCCCGGCCTGGTCCCGCATCCAATAGCGGGGGTTTTTTTTGAAGATGAGGCGCTCCCCTGGCACATAACGCTCCAGGAGGAAGGCCCCGTTTCCCACAAGCTCTTCCGGCGGCGTGTCCAGGTTCCACAGGTCCATGACCGCTTCCTTTCCTTTCTTTTTTGCGGGTTCCCAGATGTGCCGCGGCACCATGCTGCCTGCGTTTACCATCAGGCAGGGGTTCTGCACCACGCGGGGGAAGACGTAGGTAAAGCTGAGGCGGCCCGTTTTTTTCATAAGGATGCGCTCGCGGCTGCCGTCGTCCATGTTGACGAACTGCCCCTGGTAGCCCAGGGGGTAGATGTCCCTGTCGCCGCAGATTTCGTCGTACCAGAAAACCATGTCGTCCGCGGTCATTTGCACGCCGTCGGACCAGTAGATGTTGTCCCGCAGGCGGCAGCGCAGCTCCATTGCGTCGTTTTTTTCGTCAGCCACGATTTCGAAGCTTTCGACAATGCGGCCCGACCATTCCCTCCTGTCCGTGTCGTAGTCGAAAAGGTAGTCGAGCATGAAGCCCGTCACCGTCAGGTGGCTGCCGTCCAGGTTTGAAAAAGGATTGTAGCTTTTCGGATCGTCCGGGTAGGTGTCGTACCACGCGCCCCCGGGTTTCCCCGCCTCCCATTCGAGCGGCTTGCGGATGCGCCGCGTGCCGGGGATGTTGTCGGCGCTCATGACAAGGCTTTCCCCCTCCGCGCCGAGGGGCGGCGGGTCGGAGCAGGCCCCCAGGACGAAAGCCGCCAGCAGGGCAAGGGACCCGGCCAGGCTTTTCAGGTAGCTTTTCATACGCCGCAATACTATCCGATGAGGCGGCGGTTGCGCAAGGAGCAGGGTAACAGCATTTACTTTTTGGGGGTCATATTGATCGGCTTGGCCCATTTTTTTGGGGTAAAACCGCAAAAAAACCGGGCTTTGCGGGGCTTCGCTATCGAGCCTGTTCCAAAACCATTTATAATTTCGATTCGATTCGGAATTTTGGCGCATTTGCGGCGTAAAACGCCGCAAACCGGGCTTTCCGCTGCAATCTTTTGGCT
>JAISXE010000146.1 GCA_031270615.1 Spirochaetia bacterium | reverse complement strand
CACCGAAAACACGGACAGACCACCCGGACGAAGAAGAAAGAATGAGGAATTGGGAAAGATAAAAAACCCTTCCCCATCCCTAATTCCTGATTTTCCCCCTCCCCCCGTCCGCCTTCGTCAGTGAGGTCAGTGGTCCTCTTCCCCCGGCTGGACGGCTGCCAAAAAATCTTCATTTCTGACTTCTGGTTTTTTCTTCTTTTCTTTTTGCTTTCCGGGTGCTATACTTTTACGGGTATGAGCGGGGAAAAAGCTGTTCCAAAAAAGAAGGCGGGGAAGACGCCGTGCCAGGTCCTTTGCGGGGAAATAGCGGGGGTTTGCAGGCTGCTGGACGAGGAGAGTCTGGTGTTTTTGAAGCGGCAGGCGGATGTCCTTTTGCACAACAGCCGTGTGGAAAAGATGCGGCTGGAGGCTTCGGGACGGGAGGGGCGATCCGCGCGGCCTTCCGTGAAGAACGAAGCCGGGGGTGACCGCGGGCCCGCGCCGCTGCCGCCTGGGGAGCGGGACGTGAAGGTCGAGCAGACTTCGGCGACGACTTTCAATATCCATGTGGGCGGGAAAAAGGTTTTTTTTAATCGGGAGGAGATGCGCGCGATTGCCCGGATTTGCCATGCGGCTGCGGATTCCCGGGAGGGCGGGGGGCGGCTTTTTGCCTGGTTCAAGAAGGAGCGCGCGGATTTTCTTTTTGATACGGGGATCCAGGGGCCGTTTTCCCCGGAGCTGGGCGGGCTGTGCGACCTTATCGTGCATACATACAAGGTAAAGGAGTAGGGGGAATTATGGCTGTTTCTTTGCGGACACGCTTTTTGGGGAAGGAGTTTTCCTCGCCCCTGGTTCTGCCTGCGGGGATTCTGGGGATGTCCCACGGGTCCTTGCGGTTCGCCCGCGAGGCGGGTTTCGGCCTTGTCACGTCCAAGTCCCTGTCCCTGGAGCCGCGCAAGGGGCACGAGGGGCCGATTGTGGCGCGATTCGGCGGCGGCATTCTGAACAGCCTGGGGCTGTGCAATCCCGGTATCGGGGCAGGCCTGGCGGAGATAGAGGAGTTTTCCCGCATGGCGGGGGCGCCTGTGATGGTGAGCCTTTTCGCGACGAGCCGTCCTGATTTTGAGGAGCTTGCCAGGCGCGCGAGCGATTCGGCGGCGGTTTTTATCGAGCTGAATCTTTCCTGCCCGAACGTGATGGACGAGTTCGGGATTCCCCTGGCTTCTTCGAAGGAGCTTGTGGCGGAGATGGTGGGGGGGGCAAAGAAACACGCGCGCCTTCCGGTGGTGGCGAAGCTGTCGCCCAACGCTCTGGATTTGCCGGCCATTGCCCTCGCGGCAGAGGAGGCGGGGGCCGACGCGCTTTCGATGATCAACACCCTGGGGCCGGGGCTTCTTATCGATACGGTGGCCCGCAGGCCCGTTCTCGCGCCGCGCCTGGGCGGTATCTCCGGCCCCGCGGTTCTGCCGCTGGCGCTGAAACTTGTGCATGAGTGCGCCGCGCGGGTGGGAATTCCGATTATCGGTATGGGCGGGGTTTCATCGGGGGACGATGCGGTGCAGATGCTGATGGCGGGCGCCGGCCTTGTGGGGGTGGGATCGGCCCTGTGGCTCTCCGGGACAGGGGTCGTGGCGGACATCAACAGGGGCATAGAGGACTATCTTGAGGGGGCGGGCTTTGCCTCGCCGGGGGAGATTCCCAAACTGGAGCGTAAAAATGCCTGAGAGAATAACGTGCAGGATCAAACGGATTGTAGACGAGGGGCCTTCCGCGCGCAGTCTGTATTTTGAGTCGGATATGAGGGTGCTTCCGGGGCAGTTTCTGATGGTGACGGACTACGGGGAGGGCGAGCGGCCTTTTTCCGTTGCGGATTCGGACGGGTCCCGGATAGTCCTTACCATAAAAAAGATGGGGCCGTTTTCCAGGAGGATCTGCTCGAAAAAAGAAGGGGATTTATTAAGCCTGCGCGGGCCTTTTGGCAATCCTTTCACGCCGCGCGCCGGGACCGCCCTGCTTGTGGGCGGGGGCGCGGGGATTGCGCCTTTGTACCTTCTGGCGCGGGAGCTTGCCTCGGCGGGCGGCAGGGTCATCGTTGTCAACGGCGCGCGTGTGGCGGACGATCTGATTCTGGGGGCGTGGTTCGGCAGGCTGAATGTCGATTACGTTGAGACTTCCGAGGACAGGGGGGAGAGGCTGACTTCGGTGCAGCTTGCGGGCCGCGTCATGGAAAGGGAAAAGGTTTCCGTTGTGTATGCGGCCGGCCCGGAGCTGATGATGGCGGCTTTGAAAAACATTTTGCGGGACATACCGTACGAGTTTTCCTTTGAGCGTTACATGAAGTGCGGGGTGGGCATCTGCGGAAGCTGCGCCTGCGACCCCACAGGCATCCGCGTGTGCGTGGAAGGCCCGGTGTTCGGGCGCGAGCAGATAGAAAAACTCAGCGACTTCGGCGTGTACAAGAGGGACGCGACAGGGGCCAGGGTGTATTTTAAGAAGTGAGGGCTGCGACAAAGCCTGGAACGAAGGAAAAATCGCAGCTATTCAGCCGGAGAAGAAAACCGCTGGCCGCACCGGCAAATAACAAGTGAGGTTGTTCCAAAACCCGAGAAGCCCCTGGGGCGCAAGGGATTGTAGGGGCGCGAAGCGGTCCGGCCGCGGACGCGGCCGGACGGAACCCCCGGAAAGCCCGGTTTTTGGCCAACGGCCAAAAATGCGCACATATTTTCTTGACTTGTTGACAGTGGGAGACTTCCCCCCCCTAAACAGGGTTTTGGTCCAATCAGCCTGCTATGGTTCCCACAGTTTTGCCGGGTATTCGGCGCTTTGGATAAGGGCGCGGATGCCGGTCTGGACCGCGGGCCTGTCTTCCCGGTAGGTCACGCCAAACCAGGAGGCGGAAGTAGGGAGGACCTGTACCGAGGCCTCGCCGGAGGCGATGAGGGCGCTGACCACGGCAGGGATGTAGCATTCGGCCTTCGGATCCTGGCCGCGCTGTTCCAGGAAGGCGCGGAACTCCCGCTCCAGAAGGGGGAACAGGCGCGGGGTAAAGCCGAACATGTTCATGCTGACGGTTTCCTCCCCGCTCAAGGGAATGTCGCCCGCAGGGGTATGGCTGAGGGCAACAGGGCCGCCGGGGGCCGGTGGCAGGGCTTCTATTTTGGTGTGTTCCTCTATGGAAACAAGCCGCCCGTCCCTGCCGCAGACGCACAGGCCTCGGGAAACCGAACCGTTTTCCGAAAGGGTGTTGCGCAGTTTGTAGCCCGCCATGACGAAGGCCGCGGCTGCGGGGTCTGCGGAAGAAAGGGCGCGGCCCATAAGGCCAAAGGCATCGCGGCCGTAGAAGTCGTCGGCGTTGACAAGGGCAAAAGGGGCGTCTACCTGGCCTGCGGCCGAAAGCACGGCGTGGGCCGTTCCCCAGGGTTTTTCGCGCCCCGGGGGAAGGGCAAAGCCCGGCGGCAGGCTGTCTGTTTCCTGGTACGCGTAACTGAGGGGGATCTGCCGTTCCAGGCGGCCGCCGACAAGACCGCGAATGTCCTTCTCTATGTCCTTCCTGATAACAAGCACCGCTTTGCCGAAACCGGCGCGCAGGGCATCGTAGACGGAGTAGTCCATGATGGTTTCGCCCGCGAGGCCCACAGGCTCGATTTGCTTTACGCCGCCGTAGCGCGATCCCATACCGGCGGCCATGACGACAAGGATGGGTTTCATGGAAAAAGAGTATACAGCGGGAAAAGCAAAAAAGGGAAGGGGAGGGCGATTTTTGGCGGGGTAACAGCACCTGCCTTCGCGGTCATATTGGTCGGCTTGGCACATTTTTTTGCGGCTCGGCCATCTTGCCCGGAAGCCTTGTTACCACAAACACGCTTTCGCGTGTGTCTGCCGGGGCATGCCGCAAAAGAACCGGGCTTTGCGGGGCTGCGCTATCGAGCCTGTTCCAAAACCATTTATAATTTCGATTCGATTCGGAATTTTGGCGCATTTGCGGCGTAAAACGCCGCAAACCGGGCTTTCCGCTGCAATCTTTTGGCTGCGCCAAAAGGAT
>JAISXE010000379.1 GCA_031270615.1 Spirochaetia bacterium | reverse complement strand
TGATTACTTTCAAATATCGCAAAAATATAGTAAAGCTGTCGAATTGCCATTACCTGTTTGTTTTTTTGATGGTTGCTTTATTTGTTATTCTTATGAGCAGGCCGAAGATGAGCAGGCCGCCGGCATCGGTTGGCAGTTTTTATGACAGCGTAATAACCGCCATTTTTGGTTCATTTACTTCATCATACATGATGATCGCGGGTTTTGCCGCGTTTATAGGTTTATTGGCGTACAGCATGGTAAAAACAAAATGGAAAAACGACTATGGATTGATTTATATGATTTTTGTCTCACTTTGTTTTGTCGGCAAGACCATTTTCCATCGCTGGTATCCAAATTCACGGGAAATGATCCCTTTCTATCCGGTTATGGTTCTTGTCGTCGCCGATGCCCTAAAATACATTAAATCCAGAATACTAACAAAATCCCTGCTCGTCCTGACAGGCTCCGCGTTATGCGTGCAGTTTATTCTACGAATCAACATTACAGGCACAAAAGACTGGAATAATAATTACAGAATACGCAATGAAATATTTTCTTACGCGCTTACAAGCAACATCGCGGGAGGCGATAAAGCGGAATTTCAGAATTTTATTGATGATTACCGCAATCCGGTCGCCAAATTTTACGCGCTGAAACTCGGCTTGTTTATAAATGACTGACCCGCGAGGAGGATACTTTGTTCTATACTCTTTCCCTGATTATCCCCTGCTACAACGAAGTGCGGACAATAGCGGACTGCCTGTCGCGGGTGCGGCGCATAACCGCAGGCCGCTCTTTCGGGCTTGAAATTATCGTGGTGGATGACGCCTCGACCGATGGCAGCCTGGGGATTCTTGAGACAATCGCCGCCGGGAATCCCGAAATCCGCGTGCTGAAACACGAAAAAAACCGCGGCAAAGGCGCGGCTCTGCGGACGGGCCTCCTGCACGCGACCGGCGACTATGTGGGCATCCAGGACGCGGATTCGGAGTATGAGCCTGCGGATTATATCGCAATGCTTGAACCCCTTCTTGACGGCAGGGCGGATGTGGTTTTCGGTTCCCGCTACCTCAAGCCGGACACGCGCCGCGTGCTGTATTTCTGGCATACCTGGATGAACAAAAATCTCACGATTGTCTCAAACATGTTTACAAACCTCGATATTACCGATATGGAAACCTGCTACAAATTATTCCGCCGCGAAGTCATTCGGGAAATCGCCCCGGCTTTGAAGGAGGAGCGGTTCGGCTTTGAGCCGGAAGTTACCGCAAAGATCGCGCAGGGCAATTACCGGGTCTATGAATGCGCCGTTTCATACAATCCCCGTTCCTATGCGGAAGGAAAGAAAATCGGCTGGAAAGACGGGGTCCACGCTTTGTACTGCATCCTGCATTACGGCACCCACATGGCGCCGCTTCCCATGCAAATTCTTTTGTACCTGTGTATAGGCTTTGCTTCCCTGGCGGTCAATATGATATTCTTTTATGGCGCGCTACGCGCGGGCGTTCCGATTGCATACGCGATAGGCGGCGCGTTTGGTGCCGCCGCGTTCTGCAATTACCTGCTGTGTATCCAGATTTTGTTTCGGCACAAAGCGCGCTGGAACACGGCGGGCGAAGTGTTTTTCTATATAGTGTCCGTTGCCTTTATGGGGTGCGTCGATTACGGCGTTACGCGGGGGTTTCTTTTTCTTGCGCGCAGTCCCCTGTGGGCAAAGTTTTGGGCCTCGATACTGGGCTTTATCGGGAATTTCCTGTTACGGCGCCGCCTGGTATTCCCGGAAAAGCGCGCGTGGCACATACCGCAAGATAGCAGGCTGCCTGGACCAAAGGGACGGATAAGAAGATAAGCACTGGCTGGTCGCAATTTTGCAAGCAAAATTGCTGCTCGCCATGCAACCCGGCTGGTCGCGATTTTGCAAGCAAAATTGCTGCTCGCCATGCAACCCGGCTGGTCGCGATTTTCCAAAAAGGCCCTACAAGCGGGCCGTGGGCGAAGCCCCGTGTTGGTAAAGCAAAGCGGTCCGCCGCCCATGCGCCAGGGCTGGTCGCAATCCTGAAGACAGGATTGCTGCTCGCCCATGCGCCAGGGCTGGTCGCAATCCTGAAGACAGGATTGCTGCTCGCCCATGCGCCAGGGATTGTAGGGGCGCGAAGCGGCCCGGAGCGGCTTGCGAAGCAGACGCGGAGGGCGGAACCCCCGAAAAGCCCGACCCCTGCGCGCAGTGCGCAGGGGAGGCGCCCAAAATCTTCTTTCCACGCTTCACAGGCCCTTCACGAATATTTGACAAAAAACAGATTTTATATATGATTTAAAATACGTTTCCGGGAAAAAATCAGGGCGGGCGGCAGGGAGTGACAGTGTGGCCGTTCCAGGCATTGCAGGCACATCCGTTGTAGGAGGCATAACGTATATGCGAATCGTGAAAAATTCCATCGCGGGGACGTTGGAGTCCAGCGATATTCATGTGGAGGTTTCCCCGGGCACGGGGGTTGAGATTGATGTGCAGTCCACCGTGCTTACCCAGTTTGGCGACAGCATAAAAAAGACGGTGATGGATGTGCTGCGGGAAATGGAGGTGGGCGACGTGCGCGTTTTTGCAAATGACCGGGGCGCCCTGGACTGCGTTATCCGCGCCAGACTGGAGACGGCGCTTCTGCGCGCGGCGGGGGGGGACGGGCCATGAGACGGACAGCGCTTTTCCTGCCGGGAAACAATCCCAATATGCTGATAAACGGGGGGTATCTGGGCGCGGACAGTATTATTTTCGATTTGGAAGACGCCGTGTCCCCGGACGAGAAAGACGCCGCGCGCATCCTGATTCGGCACGCTTTATCCAGCCTCAAATTCGAAAAATGCGAAATCATTGTCCGCATCAACTCCCTTGACACGTCTTTCTGGGAGAAGGACGTGGAGGAGATCGTTCCCCTTGGGCCTGACGCGCTGATGCCGACAAAGGTCAGCGATCCCGGCTGCATACATAAACTGGCGGCAAAAATGGACGAGGCGGAAAAAAGGGGTGGAAGCACAAAAAGGGTCATGCTTATACCGCTGATCGAGACGGCGCTGGGGCTGGAAAACTCCTTTGCCATCGCCTCCTGCCACGAAAGAATCGCCGCCCTGCTTTTGGGTGCCGAGGACCTGACGGCGGATCTGCGGGCGCCGCGCACCAGGGAAGGCGGGGAAATCGCCTATGCCCGGAACAGGCTGGTCTGCGCCGCGCGGGCAGCCGGGGTTGACGCGCTGGATACGCCTTTCCCGCTTATTGACGATATGGAGGGTTTACGGCAGGACGCCCTTCTGGCGAAATCTTTCGGCTTTTCGGGAAAGGCCGTTATATCGCCCCGGCATGTGAACTGCGTCAACGGGATTTTCAGCCCCAGTGACGCTGAAATCGAATACGCGCACCAGGTTTTTGAGGCCATTGAAACCGCGAAAAAACAGGGCAAGGGGGCTATCTCCCTTGGAGGGAAAATGATCGACGCCCCCATTGTGGAGCGGGCGCGGAAAGTGCTTGAAACCGCCAAAGAGCTGCAAGGGGGTAGGACATGAGCAAGCTGCTAGCATCGCTTGGGGAGGCAGTCACCGCCAGCGGCCTGAAAGACGGCATGACGGTTTCTTTTCACCACCATCTGCGTAACGGCGATTATGTTTTGAATATGGTTATGGACGCAATCGCGAAACTGAAAATCGGAAACCTCACGATAAACGCGAGTTCCATTTTTGACGCCCACGCGCCGCTCATACACCACCTGCGAAGCGGCGTGGTCGGGGGGCTGGAAGCCAACTACATGGGTTCCACGGTGGGCCGGGCCGTCAGCGAGGGCGTTTTAAACAAGCCGGTCATTTTCCGCACGCACGGGGGCCGGCCAAGCGATATTGAGTCGGGGAAATCCCCTATTGACGTGGCCTTCATCGCCGCCCCTTCGTCAGACAGCGCGGGAAACTGCACGGGCAGGTTTGGCAAATCGGCCTGCGGGTCCCTGGGCTACGCTTTCGCGGACGCCATGCACGCAAAAAAAGTCGTGGTGGTTACCGATAACCTTGTGGACTACCCTTTGCGGGATTATTCCATCAGCGAGGCCCATGTCGATTATGTGGTGCGCGTCGATGCGATAGGAGACCCCCAGGGCATAGTATCCGGCACAACGCGCATGACGCGGGACCCCGTCGCGCTTCGCATTGCCGATCTGGCCACGCAGGTCATTTCGGCTTCCGGTTTTCTCAAAGACGGCTTTTCCTTTCAGACCGGCGCGGGAGGGGGTTCCCTTGCGGTGGCGCAGAACGTCCGGAACATCATGCGGGAAAAGAAAATCCAGGGCAGTTTCGCTTTGGGCGGAACAACGGGCTATCTTGTGGACATGCTGGAAGCGGGCTGCTTTGAAAGCATTCTGGACGTGCAGTGCTTTGACCTGAAGGCGGTGGAGTCTTTGCGGACAAACCCCCGGCATGTCGAAATAAGCGCAAGCCATTACGCAAGCCCCAGCGCAAAAAGCTGCGCCGCGGAGGCCCTGGATGTTGTCGTTTTGGGGGCAACGCAAATTGACTGCGGTTTCAATGTCAATGTCCACACCGACTCGGGCGGCTATATAATCGGCGGCTCAGGCGGGCACAGCGATGTCGCCGCCGGGGCAAAGCTGGCGCTGGTCATAGCGCCGTTGAGCAGGGCCCGGCTTTCCATTGTGGTGGAGAAGGTGCTTACTGTTACCACCCCCGGCAAGACGGTGGACGTTTTGGTTACCCAGTGCGGCATTGCCGTTAATCCCCTGCGGGCGGATTTAAGGCAGCAGCTCGCGAGGGCGGGCCTTCCCCTTGTGGAAATCGGCGATTTGCGGAAAATGGCCGAGGAAACCAACGGGATCCCCCAAAAGCCCGATTTGGAAGAAAAAATCGTGGGAAAAGTGCTGTACCGCGACGGCACGGTTATCGACGGGATCCGCCAGGTCCGCAGGCCAGCTGGCGCATAACGGACCACGGGCCACACAGACAAAGGACCGGCGAAACGCCCACGCGCCAGGGGCTGGTCGCAATTTTCTTAAAAGGCCGTACAAGTAGGCCGTGGGCTGAAAGCCCCGTGTTGGTGAAACAGAACGGTCTGCCGCCCACGCGCCAGGGATTGTAGCGGAAATTCCGCAAGCCCGCCATAGGCGGGCTTGCGGAATTGGAGCGGAAAGCCCGGCCCCTGCGCGCCGCGCGCAGGGGAGGCGCCCAAAATCTCTTAAGTTTTCAAACTTCGCGCATAACGCCTAACGCCCTTCCTCCGCAAAGCCAGGATGGCGCCTAATTTTTCACCGGAGTAAACCTGTAGCCTCCCTCGGGCAGGGCTTCCAGAAGGCCGATTCCCGGCGAGGCCAGGTGCATTCCCGTGATGGGGATTTTGTTTTTCGCCGCGTAGTCGAAAATCTTTTTGCGTGTCACCCGCGCCGCATCGGGGTCAACGTCGTAGGTGACGCTGATGTCCGGCACGGGGATCTGGATGTCCATGACGTGCACAAGGTCGCCCCAGATAAGGAGGCTCTTCCCCTCGGAGCGCACCAGAAAGGCCGTGTGCCCCGGAGTGTGGCCGTAGGCCGCTATGGGCGTGACGCCCGGAAAAAGCTCCGCCACGCGCGAGCCGATTTCGCCCGGGGTAAAAGTCTTTACCTTTCCGGCGTAAGGCGCAAGGGCCCGGGCCGCGCCGTCATTCTGCGGCTTCGCCTTTGCGGGAAGCCAGTAATCCTTTTCCCGCGCGGCAAGAAAAACCTCCGCCCCGGGGAACGCCGCCCTGCCGTCTTTCGCAAGCCCGCCGATGTGGTCGCCGTGCATGTGCGTCAGAAGGACGGCCTCAACCGCCGCCGGGTCAACCCCCAGGCTCTGCAAACCGTCAAACAGCTTTGCGCCGAAGCCCGTGTCCACGACAAGCGCCCGTTCCGGCGACTTGATCAGAAACACATTGACCTGCGATGTGTAGGTCCCCGACGGCATGTGTTTTTTTTGCAGGGCCTCGTCCGCGCCAATAAGAATCCCCGTGTTCCCCGCGCCCGAGCGTTCCACAAGAAGGCTCACCTCGTAGCGCCCCACCTTGTAGGTCAGGATTTCCTGCGCCCCCGCCGCCAGGACGCCCCCCGCCACCAAAACAGAAACCACAACAACATTTCTCAAACCCATCCTCGCACCCTCCTTTATCGTGTATGATAGTGCAGAAAAAAACCACTGGCCTCACGGACGAGAGACAGGCCGGGAGGCCGATGGGAAGATGAATTTCGGGACAAAAGTCTGTGCCGTCAGTGGTTTTCTTTTATACATTGCATTCAAGGCCATCCTCCACGATTTCCGCCACGAAGGCCGGGTCCAGGCTTTGCGTAAGGTTGTCGCAGGGCCCGCGCTGGAGGACAAAGCGGATTTCCCCTTGCTTCTTTTTTTTGTCTTTTTCCATGGCCCGCAGGATGTCCGCAGCCAAAACGCCGCGGACCTTTTCAGGAAAACCCAGGGCTTTCAGAAAGGCCGTGGCTTCTTGGGCATAACGCTCCCCCGTTATGCCCAAGCGCCGGCCCGCGCGGAGCGCCCGCATCATTCCCCAGGCGACAGCCTCGCCGTGGGTAAAGCGGCCAAAGCCCGTGGCGGCCTCAAGGCCGTGGCCAAAGGTGTGGCCCAGGTTAAGATAGGCCCTCGGGCCTTGTTCCTCCGGGTCTTCCCGCACGAAACGGGCCTTCACCTCCAGGGTGCGCCACAGCACGTCCAGAAGAAAAGCCTCATCGCCCAGGCCCCCTTCGGGCGGGAAAAAACCTTCGCCCCGTTTCCGCAGGTCTTCATACAAAACGGCGTCGCCCAGCATCGCGTATTTCACTATCTCGGCAAGCCCGCAGAGCAGTTCCCGCCGGGGCAGGCTGCGCAGAAAGGCCGTGGAAAGCGTTATGCTTTCGGCGGGGTAAAAAGTCCCCACAAGGTTTTTGCATCCCCCGAAGTTGATGGCGGTCTTGCCGCCGAAAGAAGCGTCCACCATTGCCAGCAGGGTTGTCGGCAGAAGCCGCAGCCGCGCGCCGCGCATAAAAACCGAAGCGGCGAAAGCCGTAAGGTCGCAGACCATGCCCCCGCCCACGGCAATAAAAAGCGAATCCCGCGCCATGCCCCGGTCAAAGGCGGCGCTTAAAATCGCCTCGGCCCCGGCCCAGTTTTTCGAGTCCTCCCCCGGCGCCAGGACGACCGACCCCTCCGGCAGGCGCGGGAACAGCGCCGAGGTGTTTCGGTCAAAGACATGCAGCACGTCCCGGTCGCCCCTAAGCAAGGGCAATGCGGCGCCGCAGGAAACCATGGTTGTTCTGCCCCCTACGGGAAAATCATCGATATTTTCCATGACCCGTTAATGATATACCGGATGCGGGAGGGGTTTCAAGAGGAGGGGGCGGCGCAGGGCATCGGCGTTTACTTTTTTTCGGTCATATTGGTCGAGTTAGCACATTTTTTTGCGGCAGGGCCGCAAAAAAACCGGGCTTTCCGCTCCAATTCCTCAGCCTGCCTGCGGCAGG
>JAISXE010000053.1 GCA_031270615.1 Spirochaetia bacterium | reverse complement strand
TCTTTGGCTTCGTAATAACCGCAGGAAAGACGGAAGCGGTCTTTTAAAGTTCCATCAGGGTATACGGTGGTTCCCTGGGGGGTTCTGTACTCCAGTTCTTCGATTAGTTTGAGGTTTTTGTCCTCAGCAAAATCATTTACCATGTCTATGAAACAGCGGCGGATAGTGGTTTCATTCATGCTGCCGCCGTAGTCTATAATATTTTGAAGTTTATTACGGTACGTATTGATACTGAGGTTCATTAGCGCCTGTATTTATCCCCTTCAAAAGCATATCACGGGGGAAACCCTTTTGTTAAGCGGCATATCCCGGTTTGTTTTCCTAAATCTTTCCGTGGTTAAATTTCCTCTACAACAGGCTGCTAGTGTTCTGTCCAAAACAGATTTCAACAAGAACTTGTTTTATACCTACTGTTTCCCCTTATATAATTTTGGCTAAATCAAAAAACCAATACGGCCAAGACCCACGCCGCCGGGGTCTTTGGCAGGCACACCTACAGAAAAGTAAGGAGGGGTGGCCGCAAAAACCGCGCCCGGACTTGTTCGGGACGGATTTTTGCGGACAGGCCCCCAAACTTTTTTGTGTGCCTGCCTCAATAATCAGCGGCGTGGGTCTTGATTGTTGTTGTCATTTGATTTGGACAGAACACTAGCGCAGCAGCAGGAGGGCTTCAGGCGGAACAAAGAGCCGTTCCGGTATTTCACCGTATCCCAGATATTTGCTGTACTTCCACCACAGTTCGCCCTTTTCTCCGGGGCTGCCGGCATCGGCATTGGTAAAGAGGACTACCCGCTCAAAAGGTTCCTCCGGATTCTGTTTTACCGAAAGACGGATTTCGTTAAAGCCCTCTCCGCGGGCCGGGCGAAAATCGTGGGCGCGGATTCCCACGTGGGTAACGCCGCTTTCAAGGGGGGCCGCGGCGCGGAGGCTGAGCCCCCAGTCCGGCGCGAAGATCTCTCCCGGGCCGGTAACGCGGATGGGAGAGATGTTCTTGCAGCCGGTGATCCGCGCGGCCTGTACCGTGCCGGGATTCGCGAAGAGTTCGACGGTTTTACCCTTGCCGATAACCCGGCCCTTGTCCATCACCAGGGTTTCACCGCAGAGTTTATAAACCTCGTCCCGGCTGTGGGTTACCATGATAATGTCCTGCCGGGATTTCAGCAGTTCGAGAAACTGAAGCTGCATCTGCTCCCGCAGATTCGTGTCCAGCGCCGAAAAGGGTTCGTCCAGCAGAATAACTTCCGGCTCGCGGATGAGCATGCGGGCAAGGGCTGTCCGCTGCTGCTGTCCGCCCGAAAGCTGATTCGGCAGCAGCCGCTCAAGCCCCGAAAGTCCGAACCGCTCAATAAAAACCCGCGCCCTGCGGAGGGTTTCTTCCCCCGCGGAGGGAAAGGCGGCGACGATGTTTTCCTGTACCGTCATCCGGGGAAAGAGGGCGTAGTTCTGAAACAAATACCCCACGCGCCGCGCCTGGGGTTTAAGGTTGATCTTTTTCGCGGAATCAAAAAACACGCGGCCCTTCGCCGAGATATGTCCCTCGTCGGGGGTCTCAATGCCGGCAATGCACTTGAGGGTCATGCTCTTGCCGCTGCCGGAAGCGCCGAGTATGCCCAGGCAGTCCGCGCCGCCGGTCTCAAATTCCGTCTCCAGGGTGAAGGAGCGGCTCAGGCGTTTACGGATGGAAACCTTGATGCTCACCGGGTATCCCTTGCGCCTTTGCGCCCACGGGACGGGCCGTACAGGCTGTTTCGCGGCGTCATTTTTTGTTTTCCCGGATGCTGAAATAGTTCATCAGCGCTACCGCGATAAACGAGAAGAGCACGATGATGATCACGTAGTTGTAGGCCCTGTCCATGTTCCCCGCGGAAACTTCGGAGTAAATCGCCAGGGGCAGGGTACGGGTTTTGCCCGCTATGTTTCCCGCGATCATGGCTGTGGCGCCAAACTCGCCCAGGCCCCGGGCAAAGGCCAGCACCATACCGCCGGCTATCCCCGGCAGGGCGGTGGGGAATCTTACCTTCCGGAAGATCGCCCCTTCGGACATCCCCAGGGTGCGGGCCGCGTAAACAAGGTTGGGATCCACCTGTTCCAGGGCGCCCCGGCTTGAGCGGTACATCAGGGGAAAGGAAATCGCCGCCGAGGCAAGCACGGTGGCCGGCCAGGAGAAAACAATTTTTACGCTGAAAAAATCCAGAAAGAATTTCCCCACCGGCCCCCGCACTCCGAAGATGTAGAGCAGAAAAAAGCCCGCCACCGTCGGCGGCAGCACCAGCGGCAGGGTAAAGATTCCGTCAAGGATCATCTTCCATTCCCTGCGCCTGGTATCCGCGACGAGTTTTGCCAGAAAAAGCCCGAAGAAGAAGGTTACCACTATGGAAACCGATGCGGTTCTCATGGAGATCAAAATCGGTGAAATATCCATACCGCCCCCTCTTCCCCGCGCCTGAATTTTCTACTCGTTAGGTGAAAAGCCGTAAGCCCTGAATACCGCAAGCCCCGCGTCCGAGGCAAGGAAGTCGATAAAAAGCTTTGCCTCGGCGGGATGGGCCGACGCTTTCAACTGGCCCACGGGGTAGATAACCGGCCGGGCAAGGCTGCCCGCGGGGGCTTCGGCGATAATTTCCACCTTGTCCGTGGAGGCCGCGTCCGTGGCGTAGACCACGCCGACCTCCGCGCTGGCGGCGCCCACCCAGTTCAGCACCTCGGTAACGTTGGTTCCCAGGCTGGCCCCGGCTTTCACCGCGTCCCAGATGCCCAGGCTTGTGAAGATCTCCTGCGCGTACTGGCCCGCGGGCACGCTGGCCGGATCCCCCAGGGCAATCATTTTGGCGGCGGTGATGTTCTGAAAGCCGCTTACGGCGGTACTTGCACCGGCGGTTTTGATCAGGACAATTTTATTTTCCAGAAGCGGCTTTACCGCCCCCGCGTCTACATGACCGTTTTTCACCAGGTTGTTCATCTGGGTGACGGCCGCGGACATGAACACATCCGCCTCAAGGCCCTGCTCAATCTGGGTCTGGAGTTTGCCGGAGCTGTCGAAGGCGCCCTCCACGGTAATCCAGGGGTATTTGGCCTGAAACTGGGGGATAATTTCCTGTTCGTAGGCGTTTCGCAGGCTGGCCGCGGCGGCTACCAGGATGGTAACCGGCGGATTGGAAGGGGCCGCCTCTTCCTTTTTTGCCCCCGCGAAAAGCGCTGTCCCCGCAAACAGGATCAGAAGCAAAGCCGCGAAAAAAATTCTGCGGCTGTCCAAAACAGGTTTAGTTGTCATTTTATTTCCTCCTGTACAAAAATTAACAATTACGCAACAAAGCGGCGTATTTAACCTTTACGAATAAACATAACACAACCAAACTATACCTATCAATATAAAATGAGTCAATAATCTTTAATTTTATTCGTTTCTGTTTTGTTTTAATTTATTTATATTGATCGATCGGGCGGTTAAGGCATACAGCGCCCGGCGCCTTTTTGAACAAAAAAGGCGCAAAAACCCACAAGCGCAACAGACTGCCGCTTGTAGACCCTTTCCGGGCCGAACCTTTCGGCGGGATGTTGAAAATTTTGACCACAGCAAGCCGGCATTACCGAAATAATGGCAAAAGACAATTAAACCGTGTACCGATAAAGGCGATTCGGGAGAATATTGGGTTAAAAATGCCGGTAAACCTCCAAAACTTTACGTTTTAGAGGTTTACCGCTTACCCCTGGTTGTATTCCCTTGCCCGCTCAAGGCAACTTTTGCAAAGAGTCGTCTTTTTTGAGCGTAATTTTTTGCCGCAGCGGGGACATCTGCCTTCTTTTTTCCGGACGG
>JAISXE010000263.1 GCA_031270615.1 Spirochaetia bacterium | reverse complement strand
CGCGATTGCCTGCAATCGCAGTCGCGGTTTATTGGCCTTCCGCGATTTCCCTGGTTGCAACCATTGGGCGAAGCCCCGCAAAATCACGCAATTTCCGTGATTGCCGTGCCCGTATTGGTGGCGCAAAACGGTCTGCCGGCCGCGGCTCAGAACCAACAAACGCGGGACTCGCCAAAGGCGATTCCCGCCCGCACACAGGCGGACGCGATTTTGCGGAGCAAAATCGCGGGCTTTTCCGCAACAGCATGTGCGCGAAGCGCACCTGCGCGTTTTTATAGCCGGTCGCGGCCCCCGCGCTAAAAGGCAGCAGCCACGGTTGGAGGATGGGGTCAAAATGTCGCGTCTTTGCCCACAAAAGACGCTTGCGGGTTAAGCGCATCCTATAACGCAGTACATACGCATCGCCAGGACCGCGACATTTTGTTTGCTGCAAGGCCGGCGCATTGCCCCAAGGCAATGCGCCGCGAAGCGGTTCAGAACTAGGGGCTGGTCACGATTTTGCAAGGCAAAATCGTTGCTCGCCCATGCATCCCGGGAAATCGCGGGTTATAATCTGTTCAGGAGGCTGCGAATTTCCTCTTTGATGTCTTCCGGTTTTTTGCCTTCGTGGATTACCCGGGGGAACAAGTCGCCGGGATTTACCTCAAGGGCGCGGGCCAGTTTGATGACGGTGAGTACCGAAGGCTGTTTTTTTCCTGATTCAAGGCTGGCAAGAAAACTTTGGGAAATATTGGCTCTGTTCGCAAGGTCTATCTGGGAAATCTGTCTGGCCCGGCGGGTTTTCCTTATATTTTCAATAACGCAAGCCAATTGCTCGCTTATGGTCATACGTCAAAGTTTCTTATTCTATAGACACTCGTTCAATCGTCTATAGATAATATAATATAGTCTATAGAGATAATTTAAAAAACAAAAACGCTGACGCCTCGGCCGCCCGTGGTGCGGCCAGGTTCAAGGATTGAGGACGGTAAACTGTAGTTGATGAACTTACGGGGGGCTTAACGGTAATAAAATTTGCGCATCTCTTTCTCCGCGTTTTCTATCCACCGGCGGTAGTTGCGGTGGATGCGGTCGCGTCCCGGGTCGGCGTCAAGGTTATCGCTGGCGACATACTCGTACCAGTATTCGTCAGACCAGTAACACAATTTGATGTGGACCCAGGCGCTGCCACGGGAGTGTTTGAATAAAACAAAACCCTGTTTGTCATCCAGAATTTCAAATTCAAGCTCCCGTATCATGGCCAGGGCCGCCGTGTGGAATTTTGCTGGATCAATCGGGGTCGAAACAACTGCCCCCTGGATAAGCTCAAAATTCCCCGCTTTGGCGGGGGTCTTTCTTACAGGTTTTCCCACCTGCACGGCAGGAGCGGCAGGAGCAGCCGCAGGAGCCGCAGCAGGCACAGGTGCCACGGCAACGGGCGCCACGCGCGTTCCGCTGGATGGTGCCGAGCCGGTAAGGGCGGCCAGAATTTTGTCCTGCCCGACATTCGCGGTATGCATGCCCTGAATCGCCGCAGTCTGAACGGAAATCGCCCTCACCCTCATGCGGTACACATCGCCCAGCAAATTTATGGAACCGGAAAGGATGGTCTGCGCGCCCAGTTTTCTGCCTATCTCCTGGGCGCTGGCTTCGTCAACCTCGCCGGACATTTGAAAGTTCATCTCCTGGCGGATGGCGTCCAGATTCTGCCTGTCCACTACGGTGAGCTTCCCGTCGTTCACAAAGTTAACGGTCAACTCTTCAATTACATATTCGGACAGCTTGTCGGAAGTTGAAGTCATATTGAGTATAACAATCTTGGACTTGTCGGGCAGCCGGCCCGTAAAATATACGGTCATAGCGCCAAGCGCCTGATCCAGGGTAACAACGTTTTGGCCAAAACCGGCGGCGGCGCAGAGAACCAATAAAAACACAACAAAGAATTTTCGCGGCATATAAACCTCCTCCCTATTCAAAACCAAAGACACGGTAAAATTCACTCACGAAGTTTTCCTCCAAATCACTTTCCATATTCAAATACGCCCTGCCATACGCACCTTCCAGTGAAGCGTGCCCGCTGCGGGAAAGGTTTTTCGTATACGAAAAAAGAACGGTTTTCTTCGATGCCAGGGAAATCTTCACATCAAGGGCCGGTCGCACAAACTTGGCCGCGGGAGTATCCTCTTCAGTGGCAGTCACCTTTACCGAAACAATATAGGCGGGCCGGGAGTTCACAATGGTAAAGCCCCTGGCCTCTAAAACCTCGTTCATCTTGCGGCCAACCCTCTGGTGGGCGGCCGGCTCGCACACCACCGACGCCGTAAGCCGGGGCCGGTTTTTAGTTAGCAAATCCTGAATTTGCTGACTTAGCCGCGGAATGTTCCCGTACCGGCTGGCGGCATCGGGGTTCACAATCGCCGCCATACTGACATATTCCGCCGTCAGCTTGGCAATAGTCTGCGCCTTGCGCAGCCTGCCCACAGCCGACAGGGGATCCGCGCTTTTTTCCGCAGCCTGCACAAGCGTGTCCATCAGCGTAAGATTCGTCTGTATGCGCGAGTCATAAATCCGCACTATCTCCTCTCGGTTTATATAGGCGAGGGCGGAAAAATCCTGCCCGTTCTGAAACAGGGGCGCGAAGTTTACCCCCAGGAATTCCGTCTGGGAAGTAATAATCGCCGATTCGCTGATCTTTGTATTCCGGCTGAAATCCCCCTTTCCGTTCTGCAAGGTCTCGTTATATTCGCGAATCATGTCGTTGCGCACATCGGCCTTTGTCTGGAAAAACAGGGACAGGGCCGCGACCGCCGCGTCTTCGGCTTCCTTGCGGGAAGCACCGTTGCCGACGGCGGTGATATACCGCTCCCGGGGATATTCGGCTTCCGTGTCAAAATACCAGGCGGGCGGATTCTGGGCAAACAGAGCCTGTGATGCGGACAGAAAAAAAGCAAAAACAAAAACCCGTAAAAACTTTTTGAGAAAAGATGAATTCTTTGCAATCATCGTTTTATCTCCGAAAACAGGAACGAGACAAACCGCCCCGCAGGGGACGGTTTGTCCCAACCGGACTAATAGGTGATATAGCTGTAGCCAAGCATGACGTGAAAGAAATCCTTTGATATATCTCCATCCGCCGCAATGCTTGTCAAGCTCTTGGAATACCGCAGGAGAAGCTTGAAACCCGAACCGCTTGACTCGCCGAAGTCGTAGCCCCCGTCTACGAAGAAGTTGGTAAAGGGGTCCAGTTTTATCTCTTCTCCGCTGTCATAGTCTTCACTCAAATTAATAACAGGAACCGACAGGGAAAAACCGCCGCCGAAAATAAAGCCGCCGGAAGGGCTAAGGTAGATCCCCACGGGGATGGTCAAACAAACAGCGGATACATCAAACATGCTGCTGTCCTCGAGTATATTACCCAAGTTATCCTGCTCGCTATACTCAATCTCATACGGGGTATAGAAGTAGTCAAGGCTGAGGCCGCCCATGATGCCAATATAGGGATTAAAAAAGTACCCCACTTTCCCGCCCACTTCAAGTTCATAGCCATAGTCGGAGGATGCACCCTCCGCCTTGCCCCAGGACGTTCCTATGCCCACCTCAAACTCAATGGGGATATCCCCCTCTTCATACGCTGGCAGCCAGGCCACGGCGGCAAGCGAGACGCACAGAACACACAAAATCTTTTTCATCTGTATCTCCTCCAAAACCATAAAGTTTTTATTGACAAGAAATTTCATCCTTGCCAGAAGCAATATTACCATAAGAAATATTTTATTGTCAATAGCGATAAAAGCATATACCTGGGTAATAGCATGGAAATTTTGCAGCCGCAGACCGCCCGCGGCAGCGTGTGGTTCCATGCGGCAGGGCGAGAAGCCCTATAAATTTCTTGCCAGACACAAAAGTCGATAGACCGGGGAAAAGAAGAATTTCGCGGGCGGGCGGGACAAACTCCGTAACGGCCCTGTTTTTCCCTGTTCGCACCGTCCGTGCCGCCAGTGCTTATCTTCGCGCGTTCACGGTTTTTTGCTTATTCTCCGGGTTAAAGCCGGGTTGCTATTTTGCGGCTTTCGCAAAGAATAGTCACAAATAGCCTTCCACTTTTTCCTTCAGCAAACTGACCAGGGCCGGGTCCATAAAATGAAAAATGTCCGGTATGCCCAGCACGTTTATTTTTTCGGCGGTTTCCGGGCCGGGAAACATTTCCAGCATGGCGGCGCGGTGGCATTCTTCCATAACAAAAATAATATCGGCCCAGGCTACAAGCCGCGCGTTGACGCGGGTTCTCGCGTAACCCTCCGTCCCCGCGGATTTTACCTCGAAACCCGGATCGTCTTTATAAATTTTTTCGGCCCTAGGGCTTCTGTCGCGATTGGCGCTGCACACAAAAAGGATTTTTTGTCTTTCCGCGCCCATATCAAAACCCATCATGCACGGGCGCGGCAATCATGTCCTTCACAATACCCTCGATCTTGCCCACATCGAATTCCCCTTCGGTTTTTTTAAAAACATAATTATCCCGCCCCACAAACACCAGGGTCGAAAACCGTTCCAGGGAAACCGTCTCCGCCGCTTCCCCATTGACATCAAACACGACATGCCCGCCGCCAAGATGGAATTTTTTCAAAAGCTTCCGCGCGTTTTTTTTCTCGTTTTCATCGGCGGCCGTCAAATTGACATACCATACCTCTATATCGGTTTTGTATTTTTCCTGAAGCCCGCCCAGGCCCTCAAAATCCTGCGCCACCAGTTCCCCGCCGGCGGAATGCCAGAAATAGAAAACCAAATGCCTGTCGT
>JAISXE010000260.1 GCA_031270615.1 Spirochaetia bacterium | reverse complement strand
GATGCCCTGCCCCTAGCCCCTTTCCGTAATGCGAATCTCCTCCAGGAAAGGCAGCTCGTCGTCTTTCAGCGTCAGTTTTTCGACAACAACGCCTGCGTCACTATCAAAAAGCGCCGCCTCGTCCACCGAAAGAAGGCCCTCGGTTTTTTCAAGCTGCTTAAACACACCCCGGCGCTTACCGCTTTGCCGAAATCCCAGCCCGCGCCGGTGCCGCCCCACAGCGGGTGAAAGGCCTTCCGCAGCGAAACCTCGATGCTCCGCTTGAGCCGCTCCCGGTCAAGCACCCCCGCCGCGGCCGTCACGGTCAGAAAAATACTAAAGCGGTGGTACACCGGCCCCTGCAGGCGTATCCCCGTTCCCACGAGCTTGCGCTCCTCAAGATAGGCCTGGACGCGGCGCAGAAGCTCCCGCGAAGGAACAAGCCTGCCGCGCAGGTCCTCCCCCGCCGGGGCCGCCGGAACAAGCGCCACGCGGATCTCCCCCAGCCGGTTTTTCTCCTTCAGGCAGAAGGCCCTGCCCACGGAAGAAGAGGCCTCGCGCGCCAGCCACTCGAAATCCCCGGCGGTAACGGCCCTTCCCCGGCTTTTCAGGATTCCCGCGGCGCGGGCTTTCAGGCTGTCCACGCTTTCCCGGCCCGCCCCGCCCTCGGCAGGAAAAGGATTATCGCAGCCGCTCACGAAAGGAATGTTTTCCGCCAGCACGCGCAGGGTTCCCGGCGCCGCGTTCCCCGCCTCCCCTCCCCCAGCGTTGTAGGAAGCAAGGCGGATGTTGAACTTGCCGCAGGGCGGGTTGATTCCCCGCCTGCCGTCGCCAAAAAGAACCGCGCCGCCCCCGTAATCCACAACGAAATGCCGCGACATGGGGCCGGAAGCGTAAAAATTCGGAACCTCCAGGTAGCGCACCCAGACCTCGCCCGCCTCCTCGTAATACGGTTCGCGCGTGCCTTCGGCCCTCATCGCGTCGATTTCCTTTGCCGGGGGAATCGATCCCTCCCCCACATACAGAACAAGGCCCGGCAAAAGCGGGCCGTGCGCCGGCAGCACCCTCTGCCCCGGCCCGCCGGTCCCCGAACCCGCAATCTCGTTGGTATACCCCACGGAGTTCCGCGCGTACACCGCGTTCAAAAGAACAGCCTGCACAAAAGGCCGCGCCTCGAAACTGCCCGACACAAAACCCAGCCGCAGCCAGTACAGGTTTTTGCCGAACTCCTTTTTCCGCGCCATATCCGCCGGGGCGCTGAACTCCACAAAACCCGATTCGTGGAAACAGTCGGTGTAGTCGTTCACCGCAAGGCCGGCCCAGCGCGAACCGTCCCAGAACTCCCATTCCAGCGTGATGGGCCTTGCCCCCTCCCTGCCCGCGCCTTCCCCGTCCTCCGCCGCGAAAGCGCCCCCGGAAAATCCTTCCAAAAGCCCGGACACGCTCTCGCGCCTGGCCGCAGGCCCCCCGTCCCTTAGCCGGATATACAAGGCCGCGTCCCCCGGAGGAAAAGCCTCCCGGAACCCCAGGTACAAACGCGGCGGGGAAGCCTGCGCAAGATCAAACAAAACGGCCTCGCCGGGGGCCTCCCCCGCCGCGCACAGAAGCGGCCGCAGGTCGTTCCAGTGGAAATTCGTGCAGGAAAAAATTTCCTGCGGCGCCTCCGTCCCCGCGTCAAAGCCAATCCGGATCCTGCTGAACAGCGGCGAATGCACCTTTGACGAGAACCTCCATACCCAGTTATCCTTCTCGTCCCGCACATACTCCCCCCCAAGGGAAAAATCCTTCGCCAGAAGCCGCACCCGTATCCAAAAACGCTCCTCGTTATTCACCGCCGTCCTGCCGATCTTCTCCGGCACCACAAAACAAACCTCGCCCCCCTGCCGGAACCCGTAAGTCCCGTCCCGGAAACCCGAAAGCCCTGCATCCTCCCCCGCATCAAGGCCCGCCCAGGAATTCCCGTCCCAGTATTCCCAGGCAAAACGCGCGTCTTCGTTCTCCTGCCCCGGCACATAAATTTCGCTTAACGTGAAAACCACGCAGACCTTCAGCCCCGGGCGGGAAAAAATCCCATCCTCCGCCAGGTAAAACACCTCATTCAACGATGGACTTTCCGAAAAAATACGGAAAACGCCGTTCATATCCACCGCGCTGTACTGCGGCCCCGTATTCACCAGACACAACTCAGGGGCAAAACCCTGCCCCGCGAATCGCGTGCGCAGGCTGATCCCCCGCACACGCAAGGCCCGCAGGCTTTTCGGGACATCCGACAAAACCGCCCGCAGCCAGAAAGCCTCCCTGCCATTCACCCCGCAGGCCTCTAGCTCCACCGGCCCGCGCAGCCGCAGCACATTGTCCCCGCAGCGGGAAGCCCCGATATGCGCCCAGGCCCTGCCGTCCCAGTATTCCCAGTAAAAATAATTCACCGCCTCGTCCTGCACGCACAGGATCTCCTCCGCCGCGTGGAAGGAAATCTCCACCGCGTGCCCCCCGCGCAAATACGCGAAGGACGGCGAAGCCAAATACAGAACATGCTCCACCGTGTCGTGGGCCTCGAACAGCGGAAAACCCGAAAACCCCTCCGCCGTGCAGTAATCCGCCCAGAACTCGCCGCAGCGGTTCACGCAGGCCGCAAGCCCGTTCGGCGCGACAAGGAGATCCCGCTCCGTCTCAAAAACAAGGTCCCCCTCAGCGCCGCCGGAAACCGCCGCGATTTTCCGCCCCTCCCGCAGAAGGACAGGCTTCTTGCAGCCCGCCGTTGGATAAAAACACACCACGGCCCTGGCCGCCTGGGGCGGGACAGGATACAAACCCAAAAGCTCCAAAAGAGCAAGGTACGTCTTCTCCGGCACCCTGTTCAGGCGGTAGAGCGTCATCTCCGTCATCCACGCGAAAAGCTCAACCAGCGTCACCCCCGGATCCGCCGGATTGTGGTTGGTCCACTCAGGGCAGTAGCGCGGAATCAGGCGCAAAGCCTCCTCCACGATATCCGCGAAAGACCTGTCATCCAAACTGTTTTTGAGAATCATGTTCCCCCCTCTCCAAATAAAACGGATACACCATATTGAAAAAAGTGTTCACCGACCGTATCTCGTACCCGATGCGGATATTCACCACCGCCGGATCCCCCGCGTCCGCTTCGCCCCGCACCTCCCTCACAATCACGCGCGGCTCCCAGCGTTCCAGCGCCTCCCGCACATAATGCTCCGCAAGACTTACCGTCCGGTGGGAGTTCGGCGCAAAAACCATTTCGTTGATCCCGCAGCCGAAATCCGGCCTCATCAGCCTCTCCCCCCGGGTCGTCCCTAGAATAACGCGGATACTTTCCTCCACGCTCCTCTCATACGCCGACATCCCTATCGCCCCGCTCACATCCGGCCCAACGGGGAAGGCCCAGCCCTTGCCTAAAATATTTCTTTCCATACCTTTATAACACAGCAAAAAACATCGACTTGCTTGAACAAAGAGGCGATTTTTCGTTCTTTTTTTAAAATTTTTTGAAAATTCCGCGAATTTCGGCTGTCCAGCCGCAAAAACTCAAGGCACAGGGGGCGCGAAGAAACCACGGACCACACGGGCCTGGCGGACAACCACGGACCACACTGACGGGGCGGACGGACACGGACGGGGAGAAGGGGAGAAAGCATCGCGAAGGCGAAGGCTGGGCGGTTAAAGATTTTTTCTTTGTCGGTCTTTGTCGGCGTGGTCAGTGGTTATCTGACCGCCATATACGCCCCGGGCCGCGCGGCAGCTTATCGCATTTTCCCTCGGGCCAGCAAGTCAAGAAATTGGGCTGGGGTTTTTATGAATTTTCGCGGTGGATAGTGGCGAATGTTACCGGTGACAAGCCAGGCGCTTGTTTCCTGGGCGGTATCAAAAAACACCCGGTCCGGTTCGTCCGGCAATGGAACAGAACTTGGCACTGGTGTATGGGAAAAGCCGGTTGTGTGTAAGAAACCTATAAACCTTTTTATTTTGGATTGGTCTATGTGACGGGCGAATTTTGAACGTCCCATAACCCCTTCATATTCAAATAATATGGCCGGGTTGTGGCATAACTGTATTTTGTTCTCCACTACCAGCCGCAAGATACGCCCCGGATTACTATCCGCCTTTATAAAGGCGGAAATGACAACATTGGTGTCCAGGACAACCCGCATTACCTGGGCCGGGCTTTGCGGCGGTATTTTTTGATCTCGTTGTCAATTTGATCCGCGCTCATGGCATCAAGCCCTGCCCGCGCCGACTGGGATTGTATTTGGTCCAGGAGTTTCATGGCTTCGGCGCGATTGAGGATGTCAATCACATCCTCAAAGTCCTGGCTGGAAATATCCAGAACGAGCATGGCGGGTTTCCCGTTGTTGGTCAGTACCAATTTTCCTTCCTGCGCAAGGGCAGACCTTGTTTTTGTGGGAGATGAATTAAATTCACGAAGCGAAATGAACCGCATAAAGACCTCATACACAGTGTACTATTCGCCACGGCTGCTTGTCAATTGAACGCATTACCGGAACCACGGACCACACTGGCCTGGCAGACAACCACGGACCACACTGACGTGACGGACGGACACGGACGGGGAGAAAGGGAAAAAAGTGCTTGCCTTTTTGCATTTCGCGCGCCCCTTTACAAAGCAGTGCGTTGTACCGTACAATAAATTCCAGAGATAATGATGAAAGCCATAGAATTTGAAGTAAGTCTTGAAAACGGGTGTATCCGGATCCCCAAACAATACCGCGATACCATTACTAATGGCAACAAAGTCCTTGTTTTTGCGGAAGGTGCCATCAGCAGGAAAAGCGATATTTTTCCCGATGCGCGGATTGATATGAGCGGTTTTAAATTTAACCGGGAAGAAGCGAATGAACGGTAAAGCGTTTATCGATACCAATATTTATGTGTACACACAAAGATCCGATGATCCGGCAAAAACCCGTATTTCAAAAATGGCAATTGATAAATTTGAATGCATTTCCAGCACTCAGGTATTAAATGAGACAAGCAACATTTTTATCAATAAATATCCAATGCCACATGAAAAACTTATCGCCTTTATAGACGCTATCATTGCTACAAGCACTGTCTCGATTATTTCTATCACTACCGTAAAGGATGCCCTTGAAATATCGCGAAAGTATAAAATATCATATTATGATTCTTTGATGATAGCGGCGGCGCTTGAAAACAATTGCGAACTATTTCTGTCAGAAGATATGCAGGATGGGCAGATAATCTTGGATAAACTTAAAATAGTCAATATTTTTAAACATACTAAGCTGGTAGCGGAAGACTGATAAACTGATACGGATTATAAATATTTTGGCTAAAAAAGCGCCTGGAACCGCCCCCCCGCAACGGCCTAAACTTGTCAATTGAACGCATTGCCGGAACCACCGACCACACTGACGGGACGGACGGACACGGACGGGGAGAGAACACCGCGAAGGCGAAGGCTGGGCGGTTAAAGATTTTTTTCTTTGTCGGCGTTTGTCGGCGTGGTCGGTGGTGTCTGGCCGCAGGATACGCCCTGGGCCGCGCGAGGGATTGTAGGGGCGCGAAGCGGCCACGCGCATGCCCCGGCAAACGCACGCGAAAGCGTGTCTGTGATGGCAATGCTTCCGGGCAAGAGGCCCTAAAAAGCCCTTGGCGTATGCATAGGTCAATGGCCGAGCGCGGGGCGGAACCCCCGGAAAGCCCGGTTTTTTTTCGGCGGCGGCCGAAAAAAAACGCGCCCACATCTTCTTTTGACACCCCACAGCCCACTCCTAATTCCCCATTTTCCTGATTCCTGCGTTTCGCATGCACAGAAAGGCGGCGAGCATGCAGGCGGCACCGAAGGCGTAGAGGGAGCGGAAGCCGCAGAGGTCTATGAGCAGGCCGGTGACGGGGGGGGCCAGTATCGCCGCGGCTTGGGAGAAGGTGTAGTACAGGCCGGTGTAGAGGCCGATTTCTTCGCGGGAGGCCATGTTCCAGAGCATGGGGAAGGAGTTCGTTGTCACCGCGACCCAGAATGTCCCCATGCAGAAAAGGAGCGCCCAGAAGGAGGCCAGGGCGGCGAATGGGGGAAGGCTTTCCGAGAGGGGCCGGTGCGAGAACAGCAGGAGGCAGACGAGGGCCATGAGGAGAAGGGCGGCGCGGATGGTTTTGCCTCGGCCTATGCGGTGCGCGAGATAGCCGGAGGGGATGGCGAAGATGGCGTAGGCGGCGGCGAACATCCCGGGGGAGAGGCCGGCGGTGCCTTCCGAAACGCCGAGGATGTCGCGGGTATACATGGTCAGGAAGGGGAGGATGCCCTGGTAACCGAAGAACCAGAAGAACAGGGCCAGGAGCAGGAGGGGGGCGCCGGTCCGGCGCGCGGGGTTTTTGTTTTTGAAGACGGCCAGCAGGGAGGCGGGGATTCCGGGTTTTGCTTCCTGCCGCTCCGGGGGCGGGGAGGGTTTTTCCCGCACGAAGAGGAAAAGGAGCAGCGTCGAGGCAAGCACCAGAAGGCCCGAAAGCAGAAAGGGCAGTTTGCGCGCGGTGTTTCCGATGACGGGCAGGTCGATGGAAAGGTCCATCAGCCGGGAAAGGCCGATGGTTCCCACAATGGCGGCGACGCCTCCCATCGTGTTGATGACGCCGTTGGCCTCGCTGCGGAACTCGCCGGGGATAAGGTCGGGCATCAGGGCCACAACCGGCCCTCGGCCGGCCTGCTTGAACACGTTAAGGAGGAAGATCGCGCCGACAAGGACAAAAAGCGAATGCAGGCCCGCGAAGGGGATGAGGGCGAAGAAGAGCGCCGAGGGGGGGAGGGCCGCGAGTATCCAGGGCATTCGCCGGCCGAGCCTGCCGCGCGTCCTGTCCGACAGGGCGGAGACAAGGGGGATCAGCAGCAGGGCGAAAAGGTTGTCCAGGGTCATGATAAAGCCGACTACGCCTTTCGAGCCGATGTAGTCGGCCAGAAAGAGGGGGACGTAGGAATCGTACACGGGGTCCATAAGGCCCATGGTGAAGAACCCCAGCCCGATGAGAAAAGTGGTTTTTGAGTAATCCTTGAAGGTTTTTGCCATATCCGCTACACTATACCGTGGAGGGATACCTGATGTCAAAACTCGTAATCGGAGTGGACGGAATGTCCTGCAATCACTGCAAGATGGCGGTCGAGGGGGCGCTGAAAGCCCTCGCGGGGGTTTCCTCGGTGGAGGTCGATTTGAAGCAGAAAACGGCCCAGGTCTCCTATGACGAGGCCCTCTGCGGCCTGCCCGCCATGAAGGCCGCCATCGAGGATCTAGGCTACACGGTCGCCTGAAAGGAAAAACAGGAACCACTGACCACACCGGCAGGGATGCGGGCAAAGAAAACCACTGACCACACTGACAGACACAGACAGGGATGCGGGCAAAGAGACCACAGACCACACCGACAGGCACTGACAAACACTGACAAAAATTATTATTTTCCGCGCGGTCGTGGCTCTTTTCTCCGTCCGTGAGGTCAGTGGTTCTTTCGCAAAATCAGTGGTTTCTTAATTCCGTGAGGTCAGTGGTTTTTCCGCAAAATCAGTGGTTTCTCCGTCCGTGGGGTCAGTGGTTCTTCCGCAAAATCAGTGGTTCTTTTCTCCGTCCGTGAAGTCAGTGGTTTTTCCGTG
>JAISXE010000144.1 GCA_031270615.1 Spirochaetia bacterium | reverse complement strand
GAAACAAAAATACGCCCAAAATGAAAAAGCGTCGCTAATATCCCCTGTTGAGGCCATACTAAGCCTTGAATTTTTCCGAAATCGGAATTGCTGGAATTGCGCCGCGGCTCATTGACTAATACTCATTTCATGGTATAATGGACTGTTCAGGTTTTATGGAAAATGTCTCAGTGCAAAACACAGATTTGAATACTTTATTGTCCTCGGCCTACGAGCTTGTGGCCGGGCAGAATCTCGATGAGGCAATCAGGAAGATTCAGCCCGCGCTGGGGACGCATTTTGAGAACCCGGAGCTTGCGGCGTTTCTCAAATGCCTGAGGTATTGGCAGGACAGGTTTGAAAGTCTCGGAAGGTATCCGAGCGGCTACGAGAAGGCCGAATACCTTCTGTCGCAGTGGAAGGGCTTTCCCGCCTTTGCCTCCAGGGGCGGGGCCGCGCCGGAACGCTGCACGGGGGCCTTCAAGGGGCTTGTTTTCCGCAAAGCGCTCGCGATGTATGAGGCGCTGGCAGATTCTTCCGTCACGGGCCTCAAGGACGCGGATATTCTGCTGCGCATCGGAAAGTGCTACAAGGCTTTGGGCGAATACGACAAGGCCCTGCAGCATCTGGACGCGGCGAACCAGATCAAAAAGGAGAACGCGGAAATCATCGCGGAGCTTGCCGACTGCTACGCCCTGGTGGGCGAGGTGCGGCTTTCCAAAGCCTCCTTCCGCGAGGCGTTTTTTATCAACCCGGCGGCGGTCGATCTGGACAACATCGAGTCCGCCATGGTCTGCCGCCTCGCGGACAAACTGCGCGAACTGGGAATACGGGGGGCGGAACTTCTGGAATGGATGCCCGTGTACGGGGTGCTGTTCAACGTTTTTAACATCAAAAGGGAGCTGCGCCCGCTTGAATACGGGAAGCTGCGGCAGTCCATTTATATGATGGAGACGGAAATACGGGAGAGCCCGCAGAAAAAAAACGCTTTTCTGGCGCGCCTTGTGAACAGGTATTTCTGGCTCATCGACCATTACCGCATGACGAAAGAGAGCAGGGAAAAAATCGACGAGGTTATGCTGAAAATCAGGGAACTGAGTCCCGCCCTTTACGAGGAATATACAAAATAGGCAGGAGAGGAAAATGTCTGAAAACACGGAAAATACGGAAAACACGGAAAAAATAACCCGGAGTGTCCACGAACTACTCAACGAGGAAAAGTGGACGCGGGCCACCCTGAACAATTATACGATTCACAACTTCCAGGAACTTGATAAAACCCTGGAAGAGATTATCCAAAATTCGGTCCAGGACGCGGTAAAGGAAATCTGCTCGGAACATCTGCACCACATGAAGAACAGCATCATCGCCCTGTACCTTTCGGGCATCATTTCCCTAAGCCAGCAGCTTGTGGACGATTCGCACCTTGTCACGCTTATCAGCATTTTCGCGGACAACCACAAATGGAATATCGTCGAGTTCCTGTGCCAGAGGATTCTGGAATTCGGGGAAAACAAATTCGCCCTGCGCACCCTTGCGGACACCTACAGCAACGAAAACGAAACCGACAGGATTTATGATATATGGGAACGCCTTATCCGCGTTGACTACGAAGAAGCGGAGATCGTCAAAAACCTTGCCGAGCGCAAGGAAGCGCAGGGGCTTACCGAGGAGGCCGTGGATTACTACAAAAAGGCTTTGCACCGCTTTATCGGCAAAAAGCTCTTTACCAGCATCCGGGACATTTGGCTCAAACTGACCGAACACTGCCCGCACGAGACGGACTTCTTTTACCATGCCGAGAAAAAAATCGCGAAAACCCTCAACGAGGACAAAGCCATCCAGCTTCTGGAAGACCTTTTCCCTTATTACAAGAAGGAAAAGGAATGGGATACCGCCATCGCGATTTTGAAACGCATTCTGGAGTACGATGCGAAACGCCCCTGGGCGCGCAAGGAAATCGTCGAATGCTACCGGCAGAAGCACGCCTCGCACAGCCAGCTTGAAGAGTACATCCGAATTTCAAACCTTACGCAGTCCTGGAGGAACATCCACGAGGCCATTGCGGATTTCGAGAAGCATATCGCCTTCGACGCCGGGAATTTTGTTTTCCACCGCGAATGGGGGGTCGGCCAGATAAAAAACATCAAGGACGATGTTATCGAAATCGATTTCATGAAAAAGCGCCACCACAAAATGTCCCTGAAAATGGCGGTCAGCGCCCTGCAAATCCTCGGAAAACAGCATATCTGGGTCCTCAAAAGCGGCATGAGCAAGGAAAAGCTGCGCCATAAAATCAAAAACGATATCCCCTGGGCTTTGAAAATCGTTATCAGAAGCCTGGGAAACGCCGCCGACATGAAAAAAATCAAGGCGGAGCTTGTTCCCGCGATTCTGTCCGCGGGAGAGTGGACGGCCTGGAGCACGAACGCGCGGCGCATCCTGAAGGAGGACAACAATTTCGGCAACCTGTCCGACAAGGCCGACTATTTCGAGGTACGCTCCCAGCCCGTCTCCCTTGAGGAAAAAACCCTGAACCGCTTCAAGTCGGAAAAGGACTTTTTCGACCGGGTTGAGATTATCGAAGACTACGCCTTTAACATGAAAAACATCGAGGAAAACGCGGAATCCTTCGGGGAGATGCTGGAGTATTTCATCGGCTTCATCCGCTCCGCCGCGAACATCAACGAGCAGGTCCTGTCGAGCTTCCTCCTTGTCGCCAAAATCGTGGCGAAGTACCCCTACCTGAATCCGGGAATCGCGATAAACTTCAAGACGATTCTGGACCAGATCGAAAACATGGAGGAGCTTTTCCAGAAAATCGGGAACGCCAATCTGAAAAAAGACCTCCTGGCCCAAATCAGGAAAAACTCGCCCGCGTGGCAGCGGCTTTTCATCTCGCTGTTCCCCCATATCCTTTCGCGCCAGGTGCTTGACGAGGTTGTCGCGGCCGGCGGTCGGGAGGCGCTGCGCGAGTTTTTCCTGCACATCATAAACGGCTACCGGGAGAACCGCGCCACCTTTGCCTGGCTGGTGAAAAATTTCTTTACCGCCGAGTGGTACGGCAGCCTGAACGTGAAGTACGAAAAAATCCTTATATCGATGATCCACCTTCTGGACATCTCCTTCCGGGAGATTGAGAACCGCAAGGATGCCGGCGAAAACCGAAAACTGCACAGGCAGATACACTCCTATCTGTTTGAAGACGAAAAGCACGTGGAGAAGTTCATCGCCGGGGAGGACGAGGAGTCCGTCAGCCGCGTGTATACCCTTCTTTGGGATATAGGCTCCGTCGGCGACGCCACCAAGCTGGAACTCCGCTCGCGCATCCAGGAGCGTTTCCCCTCCTTCAAGTTCATCGGGCAGGCGGAAATCGAGGTCGTGGCAAGCCGGGGCTTTTACGTCAGCGCCTCCAGCTACGAACAGAAACAAAAAACACTCCAGCAGATTATCGATGTCGAGATTCCCGCCAACTCAAAGGAAATCGGCGAGGCCCGGGAGCTGGGCGACCTGCGCGAAAACGCCGAGTACAAGGCGGCGAAGGAACGCCAGGAACTGCTGAACGCCCAGGTGGGAAAACTCAGCGAGGAACTGGAAAAAGCCCAAATCATCTACGCGAAGGACGTGGACATCTCGAAAATCGGCTTTGGAACCCGCGTCACGCTTTTCAACAAGGACAGCGGCGAGGAGGAGCGTTACACGATACTCGGCCCCTGGGAATCCGATCCTGCCAACATGGTCATCTCCTACCTCTCGCCCCTGGGCGGCGAGCTTTTGAACCACGCGCAGGGCGAGGAACTGTCCTTCGAGATCAACGAGCACTCCTACAACTACCGTGTCGGGGACATCAGCATAGCCGACTACGCGTAAACGCGGGGCGCCACACTACAGCCCCTCCAGGGCCGAAAGCGCGTTTTTGCGGAGCTGGGGGTGGCGGCCCTCGGCGGACAGGGCTTCCACCTCCGCCTTCAGGCCTGTCACGCGGTTTTTCTGCACGCCCCGCACGCCGTAAATCTGTATGATGAAATTCGCGTGCCCCAGCATGCGTTTATAAAGATCGCCAAAGCCCGAATACTCCTTCTGCGACAGGAGCTTGCACACCACGTCCAGCATGGGCGAGCGGTCTTTCGTCCACTCCATTGCCATGACTTTGGCGGCGCTTTCGGCCATTGCATCGGGGTGTCTGTCCGCCAGCTCCTCCGCCGCGAGGGAGCGCAGGTCCAGGGCGTTCCTCTCGCCCTCAAGGAATTCCTGAAGAAACGCGACCGCTTCGGAGGAGCCGATCTTTGACAGGCTGCGGAAGGCCGCCTGGCGCACTTTCCTGTCCGGATCGCGCCGCGCCCGGTAAATAAGGATGTCCACGGCCTCCTCGTACCCCATATCGCCCAGCCTTTCCGCAGCAAGCTCCCTGACGCGGGGAAAGGAATCCCTCAGCGCCGCCGTAAGAACCCCGGCGTTCTCATCGCCGGGGAAATACCCCAAAGACGAAATGGCAAAGGAACGCAGCAGGTTGTCCGGCGATCCAAGGGCCGCCTTGATTGCCGGCAGGGCCTGGGAGTCGCCGATTTTTCCAAGTGAATCGCAGGCATAGCGGCGCAGGGTCATATCCTCGTCCTCGTCCTCAAGCAGGGAAATCAAGAAAGCGACCGCGCCTTCGGCCTTCATTTCTCCCAGGGCAAGGACGATATCCTCCCGCAGGTCCCGGCTTATGTCCTGTTTCCCAAAAAGCCCCAAAAGCTTTTCCGCGCTTTCGGCGTTTCCCTTTTTGCCGAAATACCGCACGGCGGCCTTCGCGATTTGGATTACAGGGGAATCAAGAAGCGGATAGATTTGTTCCTGGACGTCGTGGTTCTTTTCGGCCGAAAGGTAGCGCAGAACGGCGCCCACGATGTCCCGAGGTTCTTCCTGGTAGTTTTCAAGGTATTTCTCCGCCGCTTCCATTCCCGCGTCGCTGTCCATAACGGTAAAATACGCGAATATTTCCTGGACGGTTTTGACGCCCGGCCTCTGCGCGAGGACCTCCGCGAAATCGCCGATAAACCCGTCATTTTTCTCGTTCCGCAGGGCGGCAAGAAGATCGATGAGTTCCGGCTCCAGCCCGTATTTTATAGTATCCCTGCGCTCCTCGCCCAGGGAACGGATTGTTTCGGCCGGTTTTTCTTCCGCGGGCTTCGCGGGAGGCGCCGCATCCTCCGGCGCGGGGGAAGGCGGTTCCTGGGCATAGGGGGATATTGCCAAAAAAAGGAGGAAAACAAGGGCCGCGGGCCGGTTTATCCGCCCGTTGAAGGACTTTTTTGGGGTTTTCAGGGGATTTTCCACGCTCATTTTACCTCCCGGCGCAGGATACTCATTACAATATCGATCTTCATGATCCGGTACATTATCAAAATTATCGCGGCGGAAGCCGCTCCGGCAAACGAAAGAAGCCCAAGGCCGGAAAAGCTGCTGCCGTCCCGCCACCAGGAACCCGTATACCGCAGGAAGCCGTGCAGGAAAACCGCCGCGGGAAGGCAGGCCGCGAGGCTTTTGGAAAGGGCGGCGAATACCGGCCGGAAGCCCAAACCCTCCCCCGCCCTGTTGGCATCCCGGGGTTTCAGGGAGGCCCGCGCCCGCAGCCACATGATGAGAAGCCCCGCGCCAAAGGCAATCGAGTTCGCCAGGGCAAGGCCGGCCACGCGCAGGGATGTTTCCTTCAGCAGAAGCGAGAGGATGACATCCAGGATGCAGGCCAAAAAAGCCGTAGCGAGGGGCGTTTTGTAGTTGTCCCGCGCGTAAAAATAGCGCTGGAAAAAATTGAAAGCGCCGACCGGCAGAAGTCCCAGGTTATAGGCGACAAGGACCCGCGCGGTCAAAAGGGTGTTTTCCGGCAGGAAATTCCCCCGCTGGAGGGCCACCGCGACGATCTCCTTTGCGAGGAAGGATATGACAAGCGCCGAGGGGACAAGAAGCAGGACGAGATAGCGCAAACCGTACTCCAGGGTGTTTTTCAGCCCCCCGGTATCCCCTGCCCCGGCCTGGCGGCTCATGCGCGGAAAAAGCACCGTGGTAATCGAGGCCGAAAAAACGCCGAAGGGAAGCTGCCAGAAAACCAGGGCGTTGCTCATGGCCGAAGCGCTGCCCTCCTCCAGGCCGGTGGCGAAAAAAATGGCGATTTGCTCGTTTATTGTGTATACCGATGCCGTGGCCACAACAGGCAGCCAGAGCTTCATCATCCTCACGAAATCCGGATTCCCGAACCCCAGGGCAGGCCTGAAACCATAGCCCAGGGACTTCATTTTTGGAACCTGGAAAAAAACCTGGGCCAGCCCCCCCGCCAGGACGCCGACGACCATCGCGAAAGGCCCGAAAACCCGGTGCAGGAGCAGCACCGAGGAAATAACCGCCACGGAAAAGAGTATGGGCGTCAGCGCGGGAACCAGGAAGCTCGAATGCGCGTTGATGACGCCCATGAAGACCGCGCTGACGCTGACGAGGAGCAGGTAGTGAATCATCCAGCGGAAAAGGCCGGCGGCAAGAGCGATCTTTTCCGGGTCCTGGAAATCAAGGATGAGGCGGACAACCGCAGGGGAAAACGCCACGCAGACAAGGAGAACCGGCGCCAGAACCAGGAACTGGAACGTCAGGGTAAGCCGCAGGATTTTCCGCGCCCGCCCTCCCGTGGCGTCCTGGACAATGGATTTCGAGAGGACGGGAATGAAAGCCGAGGAAAGCGCCCCTTCCGCCATAAGTTTGCGCAGGTTGTTGGGAATGGTGAACACGGCGTTCAGCACGTCCGCCGTGCCCGAAGCGCCGAAAATCGCGCCGATAAGGGCAATGCGCACAAAGCCGAAAAGCCGGGAAACCGCAGTCGAAACCATGACGACAACAGTGTGGAAGGTGCTTTTTTTAATCGATTGTTCCATAAAGCTCCAAAAATTCCTTTTTAAACCGCAAAAATGTATGTTTTTTTATACTATCCGAGACTTTTTCTAGGAAATTTTTCATGTAATACAGGTTGTGATAGGTGGCAAGCATGGGGCCCAGGATTTCCCTCGCCTTGAAAAGATGGCGGAGGTACCCTATTGAATAGCGGGCGCACACGGGGCAGGCGCAGTCCGGATCCGGAGGCCGGTCAAGGCCTCGGTTTTCCTCCCGCTTCAAAACCAGGCGGCCCCTGCTGGTAAACAGGCAGCCGTTCCGCGCGATGCGCGTGGGGAACACGCAGTCAAACATGTCGATGCCGCTGCCCACGGCCTCCAGGATGTATTCGGGCGTGCCAATCCCCATGACGTAGCGGGGTTTCTCTTTGGGCAGCATGGCCGAGGTAAACTCTAGAAGCTCGGCAAAGCGCCGGGGGGATTCCCCCACGGAAAGCCCGCCTATGGCCACGCCGGGCAAATCCAGGCCCAGGATTTCCTCCGCGCTGCGCCTGCGCAGGTCCTCAAAAAAATTCCCCTGTATGATTCCGAACAGCCCTCCCCTGCCCGCCTCTGGAAGGCCCAGCCACGCTTTTTTTGACCGCCCCGCCCAGGCGCTTGTCATGGTGAGGGCCTTTTCGGCCTCCGCGCGGGTGATGCCCGACGGCGTGCATACGTCCAGCGGCATCATGATGTCGCTGCCGAAAACGCCCTGCGCCTCCACAACGCTTTCCGGCGTAAACAGGTGGGAAGAGCCGTCGATATGCGAGCGGAAGGAAACCCCCTCGTCACGGATTTTGCGCAAAGGCGCGAGGGAAAAAACCTGAAAGCCCCCCGAATCGGTCAGGATATTGCGCCGCCAGCCGGAAAACGCGTGAAGGCCCCCATACGCGCGGATAAGGTCCAGCCCCGGCCGCAGGTATACATGGTAGGTGTTGCCCAGAATAAGGCCAAACCCGATTTCTTCCAGGTCCAGGTGCGTGATGGCCTTCACCGCCGCGTTTGTCCCCACGGGCATAAAAACCGGTGTTTCCACATCCCCGTGCCTCAAGCGCAGCACGCCGCGCCGCGCCCGGCTTTCGGGGTCTTCCTCAAGAACGGTAAACATACAGGCTTAAAATACCAGAGAATGGAAACCGGCTCAAGGCCGCGGCCAGGTGTCCCGCAGCAAAAAGGCTTATTGCAAATGACAGGCGGTAAACCACGGACAACACGGACTGCGCACGCCGAAATAAACGCACGCCCATCAGGGCGTGTCTTTGCCCACCCGGCAACAGGGCGAGAGGCCCAAAAACGGTT
>JAISXE010000075.1 GCA_031270615.1 Spirochaetia bacterium | reverse complement strand
AAGAAAATATGTGCGCATTTTTGGCGCCGGAACGCCAAAAACCGGGCTTTTCGCTTCAATCTTTTTGCCGCCGGGCGGCAAAAAGGATTTCCGCTGCAATCCCTTGCGCCCCACGGGCTGACTTTTGTTTGGCCTTAACTTGTTCCCAATTCCTAATTTCTCATTCCTAATTCCTCATTCTTTTTTTCGTCCGTGCCTGTCGGTGTGGTCTGTGGTCTCTTTGTTTGCCTCCCCGTCCACCGGAAAAATAGGAATACCGGGGAAAAAGAGGCCGGAGATAGCGGTGAGTATATTTAGAGAGAGAGTGAGAGAGCAAAAACCGTGCCAAACTCCCGGAAGACGGGGGGCGGCGCGGGGAAAGTTTTGGAAGCGTTCACCACATTGTGGGTCATATGAATAACTCTAAACCACCGGAAGGTTTTTATCAATACCCAAAGGAAACAATTTTTGCATTTTTCAAAAACCGCTCGAGGCGGAAAGATGGATTTTCTCTTGCACATGGCGCGTCCTCATCCCTGCCCCGCAGCCTTGAAATCATACTCGATGGCCCGGGCATAGACAAGCGCCTCGTTATATTTTCCTTTTACCAAAAGCGGTTTTATTCCCGTTTTCCGGGCGCTGCCCGGAATCACGCGGTTTTCTGCTTTATCCCGATTCTGTATCCCAGGGAATGAAGCAGTTTAACCACCGTTGCAACCGGCGGGTTTCCGGCCCGCCTCCGGCCGCTGGCGGCGCACGTCCTGTGCGCCTTCCGCTTCGCGCGCGGCCTGCGTTTCGAATCCTGCCGTACAGGAATCGAAATGGTTTATCGGCGAACTGGATGCGTTCAACCAATCATAAAGTTTTTTGAGCCGCACAGGATTCGGCCTCCAGGCCTCGACATCCTGTCTCGGCCTTCCGGCCCGCCTCCGGCCGCTGGCGGCGCACAACCCTGTGCGCCATACGCTTCGCGCGCGGCCTGCGTTTCGAATCCTGCCGTTACCGGAATCCGAATGGTTTACCGGCAAACTGAATCCTTTTAACCGATCATATATTTTTTTGAGCCGCACAGGATTCGGCCTCCAGGCCTCGACTTCCTGTCTCGGCCTTCCGGCCCGCCTCCGACCGCTGGCGGCGCACATCCCTGTGCGCCTTCCGCTTCGCGCGCGGCCTGCGTTTCGAATCCTGCCGTACAGGAATCTAAATGGTTTGCCGACAAACCGGGTTCTTTCAACCAATCATAAAGCTTTTTGAGCCGCACAGGATTCGAACCTGTGACCCACGCCTTAAAAGGGCGTTGCTCTACCAACTGAGCTAGCGGCCCGTGTCCGTATGGGGAGCGACTATATCAGGTTTTTCCGGTCGTGTCAATAACGGCGGATAAAAAATCTTTGCCTGGGGCGGTGATTTTCACGCGGAGGAGCGCGCCGGGAAAGGCGGCGGGCGGCTTTCCGTTTGGGTTTTCCCGGCCCCGCACTGTCATGTAATTTTCGGACAGGCCCTCCCAATCCCCCGCGGCGTTTGTTTTTTCAATGACAACCTCAAGGCTGCGGCCCGCCTGGGCGGCGGCATACCTCAGGCGGCTTTCCCGGCACAGCCCGCGCAGGGCGGCCGCGCGCTCGCGGGCGACGCGCTCCGGCACCGCCCCGCCCATGTCCCAGGCCGCGGTTCCCGGACGCCGCGAAAAGGGGAAGACGTGCAGGGCGGCAAGGCCCATCTCCCGCACCAGGCTTTCCGTCAACCGGTGGTCTTCGGCGCTTTCGCCTGGAAAACCCGTGATGAGGTCCGCGGCGATGAAGGCTTCCGGCCTGGCGGCGCGCAGCAGCCTTACCGCATCCAGCGCGGCGGAGGCGGTATAGCGCCGGCCCATGGCCCGCAAAACGGAGTCGGACCCGGACTGCAGGGGAAGGTGGAAATGCGGGCACACGCGGGGCTGGGACAGAACGCGGGCCAGGCCCTCCGTAACGCCTTCCGGCTCCAGGGAAGAAACCCTGATGCGGGCGCGCCCCCCAGCGGCGAGGATTTCCTTCAGAAGGCCTTCCAGGGCGGTTTCGCCGGATCTGTAGGCCATGAGGTTGACGCCCGTCAGGACGACCTCCCGGTAGCCTTCGGCTTCAAGGCCGCGCAGGCGGGCCAGGACCTGCCCCGCCTCAAGGGACACCGAGGGCCCGCGCGCGATGCACACCCGGCAGTAGGAGCAGCGGTTGTCGCAGCCGTCCTGGATTTTGAGGAATGCCCGCGTGTGGAAGCTATAGCGGGCCGCGGCAAGGCGGAATTCCCCGCCTTTCATGCCGCGGGGAAGGCCCGAAAAAAAAGCGGCCACTGCGTCCGCGCAGGAAGCCCCCGCGCCCCGGGCCGCCAGAAAGGCCGCCAGATCCGCAAGGGAGGGCTTCTCCCGCCTTCCAGCGACAAAAACCCTGGGGCCGAACTCGGCGGCCAGGCGCTCCTTTTCCACCTCGGCATAGCAGCCGCTCAGGATTACCGGCGCGCGGGATTCCGCAAGAATCTTCCGCAGGACGCGCCGCGCTTTCTGCTCGCTTTTGGAGGTCACGGTGCAGGTGTTCAGGATATACAGATCGGCGGCCCCGTCAATACCCGATGCGCTGTGCCCGGCGCGGCGGAAGGCGTCCGCCAGGGCCTCGGTCTCGCTTTGGTTCAGCTTGCAGCCGAGGGTGTAAAACCCCGCCTTCATCCTAGTGCCTTGGCCGGGCTAAAGGCAGGGATGAGAAAAACCAGGCGCAGGGGGATGCTGCCCGCCCGTCTGGGCCGCGCCAGGGATTGCAGCGGAAATCCCGCAGGGCTTGCGAAGCAAGGCCGAGGAATTGGAGCGGAAAGCCCGGTTTTTTGCCGGGTCTGCCCGGCAAAAAAGGCGCCCTGAAAAAACAAGCGCACCCTTCATTCCTGCCGCGAAGGGGCACCGCCCGGATTCAGGAGCGCCTGCACCCTCTGGCGGCCGCGCAGGGCGTCGCCCAGGCTGGAGTTGAGCTGCAAGGCTTTGTTGTAGGCTTCCAGGGAGTAGCGGTAATCCTTCGCCTGCTCCCGCGCGTAGCCCAGCCGCGCCCAGCGGGAAGCCACGTTGGGATTGTAGTACACGGCTGTCGAGAAGGCTATGTCCGCGTTGTTCCATTCCCCCAGGCGGATGAATACCTCGCCCATGTGGTAATAGACTTCGCCGATCAGGTCCCCCGTCGGGGCAATGGCCACATACTCCTCGAAATACTTCAGGGCTTCAAGATTGTTGCCGAGGGCGTAATTCGCCTCGCCCACGATTTGGATGACTCTGTGGTCGTAGCGCGAGACGCCCAGGCCCCGCGTCCCATAGGAAAGGGCGTCCTGGCTGCGCCCCATCCGCAGGAGGCTCCAGCCCAGGACCACATAGGAGTTCATGTTCCGGGGCATTTCCTTGATTTCGTCGAGGCAGACTTCCACGGCGCGGGTGTAATTCCCCTGGCGGTACAGCACAAGCGCGTCCGGCCTTTCCTGGGCAAAGAGCGCCGCGCAGGAACAGAACAAAACGGCGCAGAGTGTTTTAGTTTTCACTTTTGGACTCCTCGGTTTTCTTGGGCTGGGGCATGTCGCAGTGCCCGCAAAAATGGCAGGCGCTCTGGATCACCAAATCGGGGGTGGAGACGTTGCCGTCCATGGAGGAGCCGGAAAAAAGCTCCAGCCTGCCCGAGGTTTTGATTTCGCCCTTGACGCTGCCTTTGAGCCACACATTGCCCGCGTCGATTTTCGCCTCGACGACCGCCCCCCGGTTGATATACACATCCCCCTGCGAGGCAATCGAGCCTTTGAGCCGCCCCTTGATAAGAAGCGGTTTTTCGAAACTCAACTGCCCGTCGAAAAAAAAGTCCTCCGACATGACTGTGTCCATATCGTTTTCGTCCGTATAGTGCTGGCGGTAATCCGACATCGCGCCCCCCTTTATTATTTATTTATACCACCGCGCCGCGGAAAACGCAAGGCTTGGGCGAAGGGAAAACCGCTGGCCGCGCGGGGCCTGAGGGGAAACACGAAAACCACGGACCACACCGAAAACACGGACAGGACACCCGGACGAAAAAAAAGAATGAGGAATTAGGGACGAAGAATGAGGGCGCGTTCCCGCCGCAGGCGGGAACCCAGGTCGCATGGGCGAGCAGTATTTTTGTATCCGCGTAGCGGGGACAAAAATACGACCAGCCGGGCTTTCCGGGGGT